>NZ_JAAHIE010000220.1:0-11317 GCF_010671945.1 Moorena sp. SIO4E2 | reverse complement strand
TAAATAAGCGATGGAGTCGAGTCCGGTTAATCACTTCGTCTTTAGGTAAATCGTTAATTATTAATCGTTAATTATTAATTGACGAACAACTAAAAATGATAAGTAGTCAACCGGACATGATCTGACCAGCAATATTAAATCAATACGTCTTCTACAATCATTTCATTTAAAGTTTTCAATAAATCCCGCTCATTGTAAGGCTTAGAAAAATATGCAGATGCGCCTAAAGTCATGGCTAGTTTCCGATGTTTAGAACCACTCCGGGAGGTGAGCATAATAATGGGTAAGGTCTTTAAGCTCGGCTCTTCTTTGACCCGAGTTAAAAAGCCGTAGCCATCCAGCCGGGGCATTTCGATGTCACAAATAATGGCTTTCACCTCTAATCCCCGAAGCAGTTTTTCTATCCCATCCTGACCATCTTTGGCATGTTCTACAATATACCCAGCTTTTTCTAACCCCAATGCCAACATCCGGCGCACGTTAATCGAGTCGTCAATAATTAAGATAGTGTCTTTGGTACTTGGTTGTATCCCGAGGGAGGGAGGTTGTTGCTCCACAAATCCCTTTGAGGTGGAGCAATGTTGTGGGGATAAACTCTCTAGGTTACTGGTGCGCTGACAACTGATTATCCAGCGTACCATGGCATTGGCGTCTACCAGGGGAACCACTCGACCGTTGCCGAGAATGGTACAGCCGCTAAATCCATCAGGTAACCCTAGGGTTCCTTCTACTTGACGCACGGTAACTTCTCGCTCTCCCCAGGAGCGGTCTACACACAGGCCGATTAATTGCTCGGCTTGATTGATAATTAGAATAGTAGGTTCGTTAATGCTCGGGGTTTCTTCTAGGGTGGTGACCCGACGGCGACAGTAAAATTTCAGCCACTTTTTCAGGCGAATCAGGGACACCATTTTCCCTTGCCAGTTTATGACTTCGTTGCCTAGGGTGGTTAAGATTTGCTGGGATTTCAGCATCAGCATCTCTTGAATCACGTCGATGGGAAATGCCAAGAGCATACCGTTACTTTCCACTAAAAGGATGCGTGCTACCGATAGGGTAAAGGGGACGGTGAGGGTAAAGGTCGTTCCCCAACCGGGTTGGGTATCGACTCGGATATCCCCCCGGATTTGCTTGAGGTTGTTGCGCACTACATCCATCCCCACACCACGACCAGATAGGTCGGTGACTTGATCAGCGGTACTAAATCCGGGTTCAAAAATCAGGGACAGCAATTCCTGGTCACTGGCGCTGGCGAGCAGCTCCTGGTCTAATCCCATTTCCTCTGCTCTGGCTCGGATTTTGCTTAAATTAATGCCTTTGCCATCATCACGGAGGGTAAGCTGGGTCTGATTCCCTCTGTGGGTGGCTTTGATTTCAATAGTTCCCTTTGGCGGTTTCCCCATAGCCTGACGGGTGCTAGGGTCTTCAATGCCGTGGTCGAAGGCATTGCGCAATAAATGCATTAGGGGGTCACTCAGGGTTTCCAGGATGGTGCGGTCAATCAGGGTACCTTTCCCCATTACCTTCAGTTCTACTTGTTTGCCATGCTCGACACACAAGTCCCGCAAAGCTCGGGAAAATCGTCCCACTAAATCAGATAAGGGACGCATCCGAACCTGAGTAAGATTGGTTTGCAGCTGCTTGGCGGTTTTGTTTAATTCATGGGCAATGCTATCAGTATCGTCTAGGGTCAATTCCAAGTCGCTGGTAACTTCTTCAATTTGAACAATGGTTTCCATCACCTCCCTTGATAGCAGGTGCAAGTCGCTGTAGGAATCCATCTCTAAGGCATCAAACCCTTGAACAGTAATAGCTAGGGAAGCAGGGGAAGCAGGGGAAGTGTCAGAAGCGGCGGGAGAAGATACAGAAGATGGCAGGAAAAGTCCCTCAGATTTGCTGGTTTCCCCATCCCCCTGTCTTGCTGCCATTCCTCTTGGGGTGGCAATCTGGTCATAAGATGTGCGCAGCTTGTGATTGGAAGCTTCGAGAATATTGACCCGGCGGCTGAGGTTGTCTACTAGGGTGCGCAGTCGTCCCAGTTGCAGCGAAAGACCATTGCGCTCGATAGTCAGTTCTCCAAACAAGTCATTTAGTCGATCCAACTGTCGCACAGGAATGCGCACAGTATTTTCCTGGTGTGGGTCTTTTGAGGAGTCTTCCTGATTGTTCTCCCTCAGGAAGATGGGTTCAGGGGAAGGGGGGGAAGACAAGGGAGGGGGAGAAGACAAGGCAGAGGGGGAAGAGAAGGCAGAGGGGGAAGAGATGTTGAGATTGCTATCCACCCATTGAAATACCTTTACTTCCCCTTGGTCTGGCTGGTCTGGCTGGTCTGGCTGGTCTGGCTGGTCTGGCTGGTCTTCTTGGTCTTCTTGGTCTGGCTGGTCTGGCTGGTCTGGCTGGTCTGGCTGGTCTTCTTGGTCTGGCTGGTCTGCCTCATCCCCTTGTCCGACTAGTTCTGGCTGATCGGTTTCCAATTCCCCAACTAATATAGCTTCCTCTGCCACCCCTGGGTCTGTAACTCCTCCTTCATTCTCCTGAAACTCCCTAGGTTCCAGGCGGCGGGGTAAATGAGTCAGTTGACCTACCAGTACCAAAGCCTGGGATTGCCGCCACACCATTAGAGCTTGTTGGGCGATCGCTTCCACTTGGTGTGGGGCAGCTTCTAGCTGGTGATTGATGTCTTCGCACAACTGGCTAAAAGCCTCAAGCTGCAGCATTTCGCCTAACCCGCCTAATTCTTGAGCCATGATGGACACTTCTTCAAGCAAGCAGGGTCTTTCGGGGTCTGCTAACACCCCTTCTAGGCGAGCTAGACACCCTTCCACTTCTGTTTCAAACAGCATGGCAGTCACATTAGTGCCATCCTCTGCTCCTAGCATAGTCGTAGCATCATCTGCGACCGGGTCCCCTAGAATCTCGTGCAGTTGATCAAATACTGGGTTAGCTATGGTTTCTAGCCACTGGCAGTCTACCCGATTGCCCTGGCGGTTGATATCAAGTACCTGGCGCAGACAGTCTACCCCCTGTAGGAGTAGAGTTTCGAGTTGGTTTTCGATTGCGATCGCATTTTTCTTAGCCTTGAGAACTTTAAATGAATCCTCTAAGCGGTGAGTTAGGTGACTCAAGGTGCCATATCCCATCATCCCAGCTCCCCCTTTGACAGAATGAACTGCTCGCAGAATCCCATCCATTTTCTGACTATCAATGGGAGCGCTGGCTAAACCCAGCAGCACCGATTCAATGGTATCTAAGTATTCCTTTGCCTCTTCGAGAAACTGTAGCTGAATTTCCAGTTCTTTGTCCTGTGACATGTGTAGTGGTTAGTGGTTAGTGGTTAGTGGTTAGTGTTTATTGGTCATTAGTCATAATTCTGAGCAACTTTAAACTTGCCAACCGATGTTTGTAATTCTTCAGCAATACTGACAGTGTCTTGGAGGGAGTGGGAGATATGTTCTGTTGACTGGTAGGTGCGTTCTGAGATTTGGGCAATGTCTTTCATTACGTTTGTCACAGCGCTTGAGGTTTCCGCTTGGGAAACGGTAGCTTGGGATATGGATTGAATGAATTGGTCGATTTGGGTGGAGACGTTGAGGATTTGACGAAAACTGTCTTTGGCTTCTTGAACTAGATAGGTGCCTTCGACCACTTGGGTAGTCCCCAGTTCCATAGCTTCCACAACTTCGGAGGTGCCTTGTTGGATGTTGTCTACAATTTGTTCAATTTCTTTAGTGGCCGTGGCAGCGCGAGCAGCAAGTTCCCCAACTTCTTCGGCAACCACGGCAAATCCTTGCCCGTCTTCCCCAGCTCGGGCGGCTTCTATGCCAGCGTTGATGGATAATAGGTTGGTTTGCAGGGCAATTTGGTTAATAAATGCCACCACTTGGGAAATTTGCTGGGAGGATTCCCCGAGGCGCTTGACTTTTTTGGCAGTTTCTGCTATAGTATCTCTCAAAATTATGATACTGGCAACAGAGCGCTCAATAGCGTGGGTGCCGCTTTGGGCGGTGTTGGCAGCGGTATGGGCGACGGCAGCGGCTTGGCGGGCGTTGAAGGCTACCTCTTGAATAGAACTAGTCATTTGAGCCACAGAATCTAGGGTGTGGGTGATTTCCTGGGTTTGTTGGAGAGCGGCTTCAGAGAGTTGATGAATAGCTCCGGCATTGTCCCCAACGGACTGGTTTACCTGAGTGGCAGCAGTTTTGACTTGGGTAACAATCCCTCGTAGACTTTCGATTACGGCATTGAAGAAGTCAGCCACAGTGCCAATTTCCCCACTGAGGATCTCAGCCCTTACCGTTAGGTCACCTTGGGCAGCTCCTTCCACTTTATTGACCAGTTCTAACAGTTGCAACTGTAGGGCTTCCCGTTGTTGCTGTTGCTCCTGGGAAACTACTTCCGCAGCAGTGCGGGCTTGTTTGAGCTGGTCTACTAGCTTGGCTTGCTCAAGGGCAAAGCCCAATTGAATCGACATCTGCCTGAAAAAATTGATGTCTGATTCTTGCCAATGCCGGGTACCGGAACACTGATGGGCGACCAACAGTCCCAGTAATTTTTCCTCCCCTAAGATAGGGGCGACTAGGTTAGCTTTGACTTTAAACGGTTCAAGTTGACCGAAGTAACAATCACTCAAGCCTGCCTGGTAAATGTTATCCAAGGCAGTAACTCTACCCTGCTGATACTTTTCCACATATTGGTGGGCAAAGCAGGGGTCAGCAATTTCTGCTCCTAGGGATTTAGGCCAGCCATGACCCACAGATTCGGCGACAATGGTTCCTTGCCAATTTTCGTCAAACAGATAGACTAAAACTCGGTCGGTTTTCAGAGCTTCTCGGATGCCACTGATGGCTGACTGGTAGATTTCCTCGACTGTGAAGGATTGCCGGATACCGGAGGTAATCTCAATTACTTGCCCAGCTCGGTCGGCTTCAGCAGTCTTCAGTGTGGCGAGACTGGCACTGCTTAAGGCTAGTCCTAAGTGGGTGGCTAATTCCTGTAGAAAGTCAATCTCATCGGTGCGCCATACCCGAGTCCTAGAACACTGATGGGCTACCAATAAGCCAATTAGATTATCGACCCCCACAATCGGGACGACCAGGTTTGCCTTCACTTGCAGTCGGTTCAACAACTGCATATGGCCCGAGGCATATTTCACCGCTTGGACATCACTGGTGGGCACAACCCGTCCCTTGCGGTAGGCTTCCAGCAATTTTCTGGGAATACAAGCATCAGTGATTTCCTGGGCGATCGCTTTTGGCCAATGGGAGTCTACCGCTTCAGCCACAATGGTTCCCCGATAGCCTGGGTCAAAATAATAGATCACCACCCGGTCGGCAGCTAACTTTTCCTTAGCAGCATTCACCACTAAATCAAAGGCATGGGCTTTCTGATCAGGTTTGGCAGCATGGGTGACAACATCAGCAAATAACCGAGCCTTGTCTAGGGAAGCTTGTTGGTTAGCAACTAGGGTCTGTAGCTGAGATGCCATGCGGTTGATATTTGACCCAAGTACCCCCAGCTCATCGGTTCCCAGCAGCTCCAAACGGGTATCCAGTTCCCCTTCGCCAAGGGCTTTCACTGCCTTGGTAGCTGCTAGCAGGGGACTGGTCAACCGGTTAGCGAGATAGACAGCTACTGCAGCAACTAATAAGGTGGTCAGGGAGGTTCCCAGGGTCAGGGTGAGGAGTAATTGCCGCTGGGGCAGAAATGCGATCGCATCTGGGGTGGCCATCACTGCGACCCAGGGCAGGTCTGGTAAATCGTTGATTTTACTTAAATCGTTGTTTTTACTAAAGGGGGTATACGCTAGCAGATCCTGATGCTTTTTGACCTGATCAGATGTGACTAGAGTATTTGGTTTATCAGCAGTTAGCAGTTCCTTGGCGTCAGGGAATACCTTGGTTAGGGGCTGATTAACGATATTGCTTTGGTTGGAGAGAAAAATTTTACCGTTGCTGGTGTTGATTAAGTAAAGTTCTTCGCGTCCGCGGCCCATCAGGTTAATCGAATCTTGAAGGTATTGGATGGGCATCCGGGATTGGATAACTGCGACCAGCTCTTTTGTATTTTGGTCAAGTACCGGTGCAGCTAAGTAAAGGGATAACTGACCAGACGCATCCGACTGTGTCGGTTGACTAATCGCCGGTTGTTTGGTGTTGATCACCTGCTCAAAATAAGACCGGGAGCTGGGATTATCTACGGGAGTCTGATTAGATTTGGCAATGACTTTGCCTGTTAAGTCTAAAACAGCTATACTGTCGTAGACTTGGTAAATGTCTTGGTAGCGGTTTAATAATAAGGCTTGTCTTTCCGAAAGGGAGCTGGTCTGCTGTTGACTGGAATTAGTAAAAACTGGGAGCGTAGCTAGAAATCGAATATCCGCATAGCGTTCTTGTATGAAGCCGTTGAGTTTGTCTTCTAGGCTAACTACCCTAGCAATGTTGTTTTGGGAAATTTCTTCGGTAATAGATTGGTTGGCTAAGTTATAGGCAATAGAGCCAATCAGTAGTACAGGAATAGTGCCTAGGGTGATTAATAATGATGTTACTTTAGTTTTTAAGCTGAGTTTAAGACCCCCAGAGCTTTTGGAAGTGCTAGGTGGTTCAGTGGAGCCTATAAGCTCAACCCCATCCTGATTGGAGTTTTGGGTTACTTCTGTCCTAGTCACATTTATAACTGAGTCCAATTCGGCATGGTGACGATACCTGTCTTGGGTTACCCCCTGACTAGTTAAATCCTTATTAATTTCATTATTATATATTGATTTATCAAACTGTTTCACCATAAAAAAGCACCATTACCTGGCTACTAACTTAGTTTTTATAAAAGCATTGATATATCTATTATATTTTAAAAAAATGGTCTATTTTCGGATAGTATTAAATTAACAATCAACAATTAACAGCTCCCATTGAGCTTAAGTCAATTCCCGTTAAATTAGGTGTTGTGTAAAAGAGATGAAGCCATAATTGCCAAACCATCTAGTACTAACAAAATTTCTTGCTCTTGCAAAGCGCATCCTCGTAAGTAGGGAACCAAACCCGATGACACTTGTCCCAGTGGAGATTGAATACAATCGGGTGTTAGTCGCAACACCCCTTCAATGCTTTGGACGGCAACCCCTAAAGACGCTGACTGATTACGGAGCGTCACTATGTTGTACTGTTGAACATTGGTTTCTACCGTCGGTAAACCTAGCATTTGAGCTAGATCAATGACCCACAACACACGAGAACGCCGATTCATCAACCCCTGTACGTAGAAGGGCATATTTGGCATGGGGGTCAGACGCTCTTGGGGCAAGACTAGAACTTCCTGGGCTTGATGCATAGATATAACCGCAGGGGTTTGTTCATTTAACAAAAATTTAAGATAAGCATCCCCGATATTATTGTGTTCTTCAGATGGTTTGGTTATACTAGCTAACTGAGACCAGGTCTGGGGGGTATGGGCTAGGGCTGAGGTATTCATTAATTCACAAGTTAACCTATGTGAGGAGACCAATAATTGGTGAGTTTATAATTGGTGAGTTTGTCAAAGTATTGGTTAGGTCAACTATAACCAATAAAATAATCTATAGTAATAACCTATAGAGGGATATGTATTTATAAAACCACCCTAAATGTCTTAATAAATCAACACCGAATTCAGCTTTTTATCCTTCATAGATATAAAGTAGATAGTTACCCAATGATTATTTGAGATGTTTAAACACTATCTTGAGGAGATCGGATTGGTTAAACGGTTTAGTCAAGTAACCAGATGCTCCAACAAGTTTAGCCTTAGCTCGGTCTAGGAAACCAGTATTCCCTGTTACCATAATAATTGGGGTATGTTTAAAAAGTGAATGCTTTCGTAACAGAGAACATAGCTCATAACCATCTAAGTTTGGCATGGCAACATCGAGCAAAATTAGGTCAGGCTTAATGCGGATAACTTGCATTAATGCCCTAACTGGGTCATTAATCATGACAACAGAGAAACTTTTATCTTCTAAGAAGGAGTTGATGGCATTTAAAACACTTGTACTATCATCAATGCAAGCAATCTTGTAAGTTTTACTGGTAGACGTTGGTTGTTGATTAACCGAGGTATGATGCTGAAATCTCTGCTCTAATGGAGCCGAGTTATTTAGAGAGGATTCGTGAATTGAGTTCAATGGTGTAGAATTTCCGATTGGGACTACAGAATTAGAGCTATAGGGATTATTCACTGGCTTTGAGTTAGAAGAGTGCTGATGTTGTAACTGTTCGTAACAGTGTTCAACAATTGTGCGAAGGTCAAGCCTACAAAATTTAGGCAAATCCTCAGATGGATTAGTTTCCAGTAATTGGTAAGTTCCTTCTTTCTCTGACAGCAGAGAACCGATTACGTCTTCAGCCAATTCTTCGATCAGACTTGCTGCCTGAACGGAATTCAGATAATGTTGATTGACCAACCAACAAATTGCTTGGTAATCTGAAGGATAATTTGAATGACTGTTTAAGTTGGCTTCAAAGATCAGGCGAACCTGAACCCGAACCGCACTAACAAGGGTAGGAATTCTACGACTTAGACGAGATAAGTAATGGTCTAGGCGATCAAAGGGGTTGATCGAGTTTGAGCCATAAATTAATTGACCATTTTCTAGATAGATTGACCAAGAAACTGAACCACTAGATACTTGTAAACATCCATTGGCATGGCGACTAGATAATTGAGCCAATAAGGAAAGGGGGTTTAGTTTTTTATCATGCCTGTAGCTATTGATGTAGGTGGAGTTCATTTTTCTCTAATCCGCTGTAAATCAATTGATGAAAAAAATCAATACTAATGATTGATTTGCTTGGGTTAATAGTTAGCTACATCCTAGCTAGAGTAGATTCCGGAAAGTTTTCTTGAAGTTAAATTATTTTTTTAACTAAAAATCGATTTTCTACACAAATAACAGCCATACCCAAACTAAAACTGTACAATAGGTCATGTGATGTGACTAGTAAAAATTACCTAATTAACTTAGGTAGTAGCTGCTTACCTGAATTCTATATCTCAGAAATGAATGGGAGCTGAGATTCAAAAATTAAACGGTTTTAAGTTTTTCCAAAAAAATTGAGGGGTGAATCGTCATTTGCATTGCACCATGACATCCAAGAGTGAAGGGTAACTATAGTAAACTTGGATACACCCTGTAGGGACAGAAAAACTTTCCCAACACTAGATTAACCAAAAATTCACTCGTTGTCCATTATCATAACAAGGTTGTCTATCATCTGTGTAAAGCTTATATAAATAGTTTTTTCAATGGATGAAGTTAGTGTAATTAATCAGTGACTATTTACTGGCTGGCAGAAAATATTACCTAACAAGGGGTCAGGGGAAAAGTCTCGGAATTTATCGTGATAGTCAGAAGTACTGCTCTAATCAATCAGGAGCTTAGCTAAAATCACTTTAAGATTTGGCTAATGACATTAACGACAAGTTAGTTAATATAACCAAAATTGCACTTGTCAATAGCATTATTTTCAAGTTATAGTTGGTGGAGCTCGAATCAGCTGTTACACACTTAACTTGCACACTGAAGTAGGACTAGCCTACGGCAAGTCGAAGAAAGCGTCTACATTTATATAGCCCCTATATAACCCTATTATGAACGAGTTTGGGGGGCTAGTGCAAGATATGAGGTATATTAGTATACTAATATAGTAATTACTTTGTGTGATTGCCAGCAAAGAAGTGCTTTCCATCAGCAGGGTGATTTGGTCAAGACGTTTCCCGCTCTACAGGGAGACGCAAAAAAAATAGTTAGGTTAAATAAGACGTTACTGCCGCAGTCTATCCTGGGAGTAATTGTCCCCCATTATAGGAATAACTTTAGGAATAAACTGATCTCGATGCTAGCTATCGTTAACAATTAACAATCAAGGCTAGGAATGCTGCGGAAGCAGTTCCTACCCCATATCTTGTCGTTTTATCAATTGGTTAGACAAGTATGGGAAGCTATTCATCCCTTACAAAGCCAGTTTAGGTTACATTTGAGCTGAATTTTTTCTCAAGTCCCATTAAATCGGGCTATAGCTATAAACTCAATTCCAAAGGGTGCATCTCATATTTGTAAAAAAGATCTCAATTGTGGGGCGGGGGCGCGGGGCGGGGGCGCGGGAATTTTCGGGAGCATCCCATTTTTGCCCATAACACTTTCAATTATGTTTTTAAACCCTAGTACTCTCGTTAGTTTGAGCCATGGATTTGCCAAATTGGGATGCTCCCGAATTTTCTCCCGAATTTTTGCATAATTGCAAAACTGAGATGCACCCATTCCAAACGTATTTTGCTGATCAAATATCATGACTCATTTTGGCATAATTTGTCCTGCTGCTTCTGGTCATCTTAACCCTATCACTACTTTAGGTTACGAACTGAAACAGCGTGGTCATCGCGTCACCGTATTAGGAATTGAAGACCCTCAACCAAAAGTTCTAGCCAGAGGATTATAATTTCAGGTGATTGGCAAGTCTGATTTTCCCAAAGGAACAACAAAAGACGTATTTACTCAACTAGGTAATCTGAGTGGAATTAAGGCATTACATTATACAATGAATTGGTTTTTAAATGTAGCCAAAATGTCTCTTAGGGATACCCCAGAAGTAATTAAAACAGCAGGTATAGAGGTATTGTTAGTCGATCAAGCTTCTCCAGAAGGAGGAACTATCGCTGACTATCTAAACATTCCTTTTGTTAGTGTATCCACTGCCTTAATGCTGAATCGGGAAATAAGTGTTCCTCCCTTTACCACATCCTGAAATTATGACCCTTCATGGCGGGAACTTCTACGGAACAGACTAGGTTATGCACTGGTTTCTTTTCTGGGTAAATCTCTGGGAAAAGTTATTCATGATCATCGTAAACAGTGGAATTTATCTCCCTATAATAAGGTGAATCAACACTATTATCAATTGGCTCAACTTAGTCAACAGCCTGCTGAATTTGAATTTCCCAGAAAAGAACTACCGTCTTGTTTTAATTTTACATGTCCGTATCATTATTCAAATTAAGTTAGTCTAGAATCAATTCCCTTTACTTCTGAAAAATTAACTTGATAACCGTTAATTTATGCTTCTATGGTAAATCTAAAAACTCGGCTTTTTGGGTTTTTAAAATGATTGCATAAGCTTGTATGGGATTAGATGTTCAATTAGTAATCACTTTAGGTTGGGGAGTTAATCCAGAATATTTGCCAGAATTTCCAGGCAATCCCATAGTTGTTGGCTATGCACCTTGCGTTGCTTAATAATGGAATGATTTTAAGAGTTTTTAGGTGCGCTTGACCTTGGCGAATTAAATT
>NZ_JAAHIE010000022.1:0-37509 GCF_010671945.1 Moorena sp. SIO4E2 | reverse complement strand
AAATTCCTAATAGGCTAGAGGATATAGCACGGCAGTAAAGGAAAACAACAGTTGCTGTCCCCCCGCACTACCCCAGTCAAGAATGCTCGTTCTTTGTGGGAAAATGGTCAAGAAGTCTGTGTCAGTACCTACACATGTTGGTCCGCATATAGTGAGTAGGGAGGAGTGTCAATCGATTGAATCAAAAAATGGCGCTGCCTGGGAGGAAGTACAATGTCAGAAGAGCAAAAACAGCAGCCAGAAGCGGCAAATGATCAACCAATGCAAACGCCGCCGACACCATCAGTGACAGATAAATCCAAAGACAGCTTGGAAACAACAAGTCAATCGCCTCAGACAACTGGCAAGGGAAAGTTATCGTCTTCTGAGCCTAAGTCTGGATTAATGAATCGCTTGCTGCCGATTCTTAGTACTCTTGGCCGGTTGTGGGATGGCACCTTAAAAAAAGTCCGCTCCTTGTTACCGGCAGCTTGGAATGAAAAACTGTCTGATTGGATGTTGACTGGTGCGATCGCAAGCGTGGTAGTAGTCATTCTATGGACAACACTAGCGCTTCTACCAAAGACACCAGCACAGGTGGCACAAGTTACTGCTGATACCATTAATTCTCCACAAAATTTGGAAGTTCCTCAGGAATCACAACTTGTGGAATCGGAACCCATACCCACACCAGAGTTAACTCCTGAACAAAGCCTGATTGTCGGAATTCAAAATCAAATTGCGGCTATTACTGCTCAGTACGGTAATGACCTGATTCAAGCAATTGAGGCGAACTTTCTCAGAAGTATGCTCTTGGTCAAGGTCAGTGATGAGTGGTACCAACTCAACGATGCTCAGCAGAATACCTTAGCTCAAAGGATGCTGAGTCAGTCTCAACAATTAGACTTTAACAAGTTGGAAATTACTGACCTAGAGGGAACGTTACTTGCCCGTAGTCCTGTGGTGGGGTCAAGTGTGGTCATTTTTACCCGACATTAATGGTATTATCTGTTGAGGGTTGAGGGTTGACAGTCAAGTGTCCACCCTCAACAACCCCAACTATTTATGTGATAAGATACCAGACAAAATTAATTATCCTATCACCATTATCCCCCGCTTAATGGGTTCAAGCGCTTCATGGCACGATTTACTACTTCGGAGTAGCGTAATTGCCCACACAGAATGTTGAGCATGATTTGAGTAGCAACGGGTTTTTTAACGCCGACTTTGTACCCAATTCCGGGAAAGCTGTAGAACGCACCAGCGAGCTTAGCAGCCCAACTCATATCAGTTCCCCGTTCTTGCTGCATCACCTGGGTATAGTTTTCTAAGGCATCGGCTTGACCTGCCAAAGCTTGTTGAATGGCCTCAGCTGCTTTCATGCCACTGAACATGGAGGGTCGAATTCCCTCAGCAGTCATGGGATCCACCACACAAGCAGCTTCCCCAGCTAATACAGCATTTTGTGTATGCAGCTTCTCCTCACGTTCCCAGACGCAGATGGCACCTTCGTGCTGTTTACAGCTACTCAGGTCTAAGCCGGATTTCTCCGCATAACCTTTGACTATCTTTTCCATGTCTTTCAGGTCACCACCCCGTAAGGAGCCAAGACCAATGGAGTAGCCTTCGGCTTTAGGAATATTCCAGATAAAGCCATTTTTGACCTGACCAAAGTCAAAATGGATCTCGGTACTATTGGTTTCCGATTTGGGCACCTCTAGGGCTAATGCCAGACGTGATTTACGTTCTTTGAATCCCAACCATTTTGCCATCGGTCCAGTAGCACCGTCAGCTGCAATCACGTAGCGACCTTCAACAGTCCCATTGACAGTGTTGACCTGCCAGTGGTCTCCCTTAAACTCCACCCCTGTAACTGCTGTATTATCTCGAATTTCAGCACCTTGTTTTTGGGCTTGTTGGATGAGATAGTGATCGAAAACATCCCGTTGCACCATCCAAACCGGTTCTTGAGTGTCCAGTTTCACTTCTACTGGGTCATCCATTTTCCAGGTGTAGCGTACACTCTCAGCTTTCAGAGATATGGCAGGTGTAAAGTCGAAATCAAACCACTGTTGCACTTGTGGGGAAACCGCCCCACTACAAGCCTTGTACCGGGGTAAGGATTCTTTTTCTAGAACCACCACAGACTTTCCACCTTTAGCCAGGTGATAAGCAGCAGTTCCACCAGCCGGTCCCGCACCAACGATTATGCAGTCAAACATGATGTTTCTACTTTACTCCTCAAAGATTTATCGATTGAAGTTCACAGACTAACAGCCCAGTGTGTCAGCCTACTATCCAAATTGAGTGACCAAATTGAGTGACCAATTTACCAGGACTTACTCACTAAGATGCCCAGCAATTAAGACAAACTAACGGGCATTGTAAAATCACTATCAATTCATAATAATGACCCTACAAACATTGCAGGGTCGAGATTAGGCTATTAGGAAAATGCTTACCCTTAATCAATAACATCCTGAAAACGCCTAATCATTTATTATCTGGATGCACCTCTACTGATAGTTTTTGTCTCTTGTTCACTCCAGTTTTCAGTCATTAGACTCGTTAATCCGGATAGTTTAGTCTGCTAATTACTAGGGAAATCATTAGCTTATAGAACCATTATCGACCTAGAATTTTTGAAACATGTGGACTTCTGAGCAATCTTTATTAAAATTTCACGAAGTCACAGCCAAAACTATTGCCAAAACTATTAGTGTATTTTTTTTGCTCCCCATCCTCTTCCCCTATGGGCTTCTTCTAAATCCTCAGTCGATCTCCAATCGGTTGGTATCGGTATTGAGGAGTTCAACCAAGGTAGGGGAGATTTGGATTGTGGAGATTTGGGTAGACTTGGTAAGTAAGATCCGATTAGGATGATCTTGCAATTCTAATGCCGTCAGAAACAATATGACCCAATCCCCTAATTGTTCTCCCTGGCGAACTATAATCCACCAATCAAGCTATTATCTCTATAACTTGGTTAAAGTCTTTAGGAATTGTTAGGGTCTTGCTGACTCCTAGTCTTACCTAGATTAACTAACGAACCAAACCCCTGGGTAAGCATTCAGCCGTCAGCTATCAGCTATCAGCTAATGCGCTACGCCCACGCTACTTGAGGTGCTATTAGCTAATGCGCTACGCCTACGCTGTCTTGATGCAAAGCGCGAGTGGGGGAAACCACGGCAGTTGCTCATCGGGAGGGGCTGCGTGGGTCACCTGCGTCCGCACCTTGAAAGCCCCGTGGTAACCCCCTTTGGCGGCACTGCCTCCCCGTGAGGCCACTGCATCGCTACTAGAGGTGCTAGCAGGCGCTTTAACTGCACGGGGTCGGATCAGTAAAACGAGCAGGGATTTTAAACCAGCCGTACCAGCACCCCCGATGCTGGTTTACTACCGACCGTTGATTAGCTGACGGCACCTCAAGTAGCGTGAGCAATACGCGATGCGTGGCCATAGGCCAAGGCTCAAGACTGATAGCTGAATGCTTACACCCCTGGCACAATATCACTAACCTGACTAAGGGAAAGTAAGTCATGGAAATGACTTATTTGACCATTACCAGATAGTTCGGTGCTCAAGTCCCGCCTAATATGGATTTTGATGAGTTCTGAAAACTACCTCAATCACCCCAATTTTGGTCTACTGTTTCGAGTTTGCATTGTTGAAGAACAACAAGAGTTGTTCACTACGATCTATGCCCACAGACTTTTCTTTTTGGTGAAAAGTACCACCAATGGTATTGCCTTTGAGCCAATCAGTCGTTCTGAGGCTCGGCTGTTGGTAGAAAATCGCCTTCGCTTACTTAGGCGCAGTGGTTCATCGGCTGACTATGAGCAGCTTCGGATTATCCATCAGCAAACCTTCCAATAAGTTCCATTAGGAAACCCGTTCGGGTTAATTGGGAGACTCCTTGGAGCCGGACAAGGTGAATGGGCTGATATTACCGCCAGAAGTAGGTATAAACGATGATTGTGAGGGTTTTCTGAAATTAGGTTATGGCTAGAGCCTTGTAATGGGGTAGTATATACCCAACCACATCCATCATCAATATTGCCCTCTTATATATAATGGCATAACCTTTTGCTAAGTGTTGGTTTCGACAACTACACCCCGAGCAGAAGGCAGATATATATTCTATATTGATAACCTTGTGGTGTTCTCAAGGGTGAAAATTATTAAGTAAGCTTATGGGGTAAGTTAGACTGTTTACGTTCTAGTCTAAGCATCTACTCAAGACTGCTGCCCTAGAGAAGGTCGATTATCGGTTTTGCAGAAGCTTACACTAAAGTTGTGATGGAGAGTTGACTATGAGCGGTATTTTTAATAAGCTGCGCGATTTCGTCGGTCTGAATGAGCCAGTGGAATACGAATACGAATATGAAGACATGGAGGGGGATGCCTACCCAACTCCCTACCCACAAGAGCAACCGGTGCAACCGCCATCAGAGGAGGAACGTCCAACCAGACGTCGTTCTCGGGAGCGGACAACGGTATCAGAAGCAGGCGTAGGGCCATCTCCCATCAATAATGTGATTGGCATGCCTGGAGCAGTCAATGGCATTTCAGAAGTGGCAGTGATTGAACCTCGTTCCTTTGAAGAAATGCCCCAAGTGATTCAGGCACTGCGGGAACGGAAGTCGGTGGTCTTAAACCTGACCATCATGGATCCAGACCAAGCACAACGAGCGGTGGACTTTGTGGCTGGTGGGACTTACGCTATTGATGGTCATCAAGAGCGTATTGGTGAAAGTATTTTCTTGTTCACACCAAGCTGTGTTCAGGTAAGTACTCAGTCTGGTGTGATTCATGAGATACCTACTCCCCAGGCCCCTCCTTCCCGTCAGACAGCTCCGTCACCAGCCTGGGGTTCTGAGCCAGATCAGATGGCTCAGTAAGAGTCAGGACTTGACAAGTGTCTAGTGTTCAAGAATAACATTAATATTTGAAAAGAGAGGTGTTGGGTTGCCTATAAAACTTGGCATAATTGGTGGCGGTGTCATGGGAGAAGCCCTCCTATCCCGTCTACTTGCCCAACAACTTTACCAGCCTGATCAGGTCTTGGTGAGTGAGCTGCTGGAGCAGCGCCGTGATGGTTTGGCGCAAAAATACGGGATAAGGGTCACTGCCAATAACCAAGCGGCAGCGGCAGCATCAGAGGTTTTGTTACTGGCAATTAAACCTCAGGTATTTGAAGCGGTAGCGGCAGAACTGGCAATGGGTAGAGGTGACAACGGTCACAGCTTAGGAACGTTGCCAATGGTGATTTCAATTCTAGCTGGAGTGCCTCTGGAACGACTGGAAACCGCTTTTCCATCCCAGTCAGTGATCCGGGCAATGCCTAATACTCCTGCAACAGTTGGGGCGGGAATCACAGCACTAGCTGCTGGAAAATGGGTTTCGCCTGATCAAATGGAGCGAGCAAAGACAATTTTTAGGGCTGTTGGTGAAGTAGTCGAGATTCCGGAACACCTGATGGATGCGGTGACCGGTTTATCTGGGTCAGGCCCAGCTTATGTGGCGATTTTGGTGGAAGCCCTAGCAGATGGGGGCGTGGCAGCTGGATTACCCAGAGCGATCGCATTGCAGTTGGCACAGTCTACAGTATTGGGGACAGCCCAGCTGTTAAAGGAAACTCAAATACATCCAGCTCAATTGAAGGATCAGGTTACTAGTCCTGGGGGAACGACAATTGCTGCGATCGCTAAGTTGGAGAAGGCTGGTTTTCGCTCGGCTTTGATTGAAGCGGTTTTGGGGTCTTATCAGCGTTCTCGGGAGTTGCGGGGTTGAAGGTTTAAAGTTTGAGGTTGGAGGTTGGAGGTTGGGGGTTAAAGGTTGAAGTTTAAAGGTTAAAGGTTGAAGGTTGAAGGTTGAAGGTTGAAGGTTGAAGGTTGTGGGTTGTTCGCCCTTAGCGTTCCCATAGGGTAGGTTGTTAAGGCTTGGCGTCCCTTGTAGGGTAGGTTGAAAATTGATCAAAACTGATTGAGATTGTCAATCTTAAGCTCAATTAGGCTACGCCGTTGTTAGTTGGTCTTGGCTAACCCCATCTGGATCTGTAGTCCTATGGGGGTGTTATTTTAATTAATGGGCAAAAAACTATTGTGTGCGTCATCTAGTTCTGTCATCTAGTTCTATAATAAATGGCAGCTAAAGGATTTATGCCATTGGTCGCCATCGTTTAAAAGCATGGGATCTGAACTACCAAAAATACTGGGAACGTGAGAGCCTCCCTTTTCAAAAGGGTTTACGGTTTCGTCTCCGGGATGAAACTCCCGGGACGGGGTTTACCCCGCCGTATCTATTCCAATAGGTTATAATAAAGAGAGGGAGGTGATAGTAAGATGTACAAAACAATTCCAGTAAAAGCAACGTTTTCAGACGAAGAAAATGCTTTCTGGCTATTTCAGTGTGAGCAAGCGAATAGCTTGATAAATTGTGCAGTCTATTACTCCAAACAGAAGCATTATAGTTGGTTGAAACAGCAACCAGAGGCATTTACAACTTACTGGCGGGGGGATGAACTGCGCTATGGTTGGAAGACTTACAAGTGCGCCCTCAAGTATGCTGAGCTATGCAACAGCTTGAAAGACAACCCTCATTACAAGGCAATGGCGGCTCAGTCAGCACAACAAACTCTTAAAACTGTAGCCGAGTCAATCACTAGCTATAACCAATTAGTCAGCCTTTACTACAAAGGCCAAGTCGATAGACCAAAACTGCTTAGGTACCGCAAGAAAGGCGGGCTAGCTGCCGTCACTTTTCCCAGACAAGCGCTCAACTATAAGAACGGTTTGTTTTACCCGTCGATCAGCAAGGAAAGTAGACCTGAACTGCTTACTGAGATCGCCTTAGAACCTCCAGGGTTCATAGATCCAGATTGGGTCAAACAGGTTACTATTCGCCCGTATCTAGGCCAATTATGGATCGATTGGGTAATTGATGATGGAAAACAACCGGTGGAAAATAATCCCAATCTAGACTATTTCCAAGCATGGAGTTTTGATCACGGCGGGGACAACTGGTTAACCGGAGTTTCAACCCATGGGAGAAGCCTGATTATTGATGGCAGAAAGCTCAAGTCTCTGAATCAGGCTTATGCCAGGTTGGTTGCCAAATATAAAGCTGGAAAGCCTGAATTATACTGGGATTCAAACTTAGATCGTGTCCAACGCAGAAGAAACAATCAAATCAGGGATGCGATCAACAAAGCCGCCCGTTTTATTATTAATCGGTGCCTGAGCGATTGCGTTGGAAACCTCGTCATTGGTTGGAACGAAGGACAGAAAGATTCCTCAAGCATGGGGAAACGGGGTAATCAGAATTTTGTGGTCATTCCAACAAAAAGACTGATTGAACGACTGAAACAGCTTTGTCCTGAGTATGGAATTAAGCTAACAATTACCGAGGAAGCGTACACCAGCAAAGCGTCTTATCTTGACTCCGACAGCCTCCCAAGACACGGCGAAAAACCCAAAGGATGGAAACCGTCGGGCAAACGAGTTAGGCGTGGTCTGTACAAAACTTCTAATGGTTGGCTAATTAATGCCGATTGTAACGGTGCTGCAAATATAGCTAGAAAAGTAGCCACACAGTTAGGTCTTGACCTGACCAAGGTGGGTAGGGGAGCATTGACACTACCGCACCGGTATGATCTTTTCAACTCTATGAAAAGATCATATAGGACGAGAAGCTACAAGGCACGGTTTCAACCTGCCTTGTAGGAACCTTGTAGAATCCCCTGTGCTTCAGCCGGGGGAGATGTCAAAATCACAAAATATTCATAATTTAGTCTGAATGTAAATTTGTGGACTGCATCTATTTTGATGACAGACAGATGACAGAATCTTCAATTCCGATTCGAGCCCTACCAGAAGCACGCCAACGTTCTCGACCCAATGGGTTGAAATGGTTTTCCTACATAAGTTTGGGGATTTTGAGCAATGCTGCTATTTTGGGTTTAGCTTTTTTTGTGCTCGAGCAAATCCCTCCAACTTACACCAGTAAGGCAGCAGCAATTATACCTGGTGTGGGTTCTCAAGGATCTGTTCAACTCCCTGGAGTCGGTCAAGCTTCCTCCAATCCAGGTGAGAAATCTCCTTACGGATATCTTTTAAAGGTAGATCCACGACAAAACTACCAGTATATCGCCATGAGTGACGTCGTATTAACTGAAGCTGCTGCTGCTGTTAATACCTCAGTCAAAGATTTTGAAGAGTTTGCCAAGCCAAGGGTTTATTTGGATAGAGGTACCACTATCATAGAGTTTGAAGCGGATGGCAAAAGCCCATCGGACGCTCAGCGAAATACTCAGGCTTTTTATCAAGCTTTAGTCAAGCGGATTGATTACTTAAGAGCAGAAGAATCAGCTCGTCAGGATAACAAGACGTTGCTAGCTTTAGACTCTGCTAATAGTAACTTAAAAAACGCCCAAACAAAGCTGTCTCAATTCAAAAAGAAGTCACTGCTCAAAATTTCTGAACAAATCAATAACCTTTCAGAAGAAGTAGAAAGGTTGCGAGTGCAGCGTGCTAATTTATTGGCTCAGCAGCAAGCGGCTACCTCTGGATTAAGGCAGCTAGAAGCTAACCTAAGGTTGTCAACTGACCAAGCAGCCGATGCTCTGATGCTTCAGGATGATGAAGTGTTTAAAAAACTTTGGCAAAACTATAGCGATATTAGTGCTAAGCTAACGATACTAAATTCTCAATGGACACCAAACAGCCCTCAGGTGATTAATCTCAAAGCTAAGAAGCAAGCGGCGCTTGAGGCATTACTTGCTCGTAGCCAACAGCTATTGGGCAAGGGGATGGATGTTCAACGTTTGGATAATCTCAATTTAGGCTTAGATGCCCAGACAGGTCGAGCAAATCTGGCACAAGTGTTAATCAACCAGAGAGCTCAACAGCAGGGACTAACCGGTCAAGTGAACACCTTGGCAGAACAAATTGCTCAGCTAGAGTCCAGACTTCAGACATTGATTCAGGAGCAGTTAACCCTGACTGAGCTTGAGCGAGAGGTGCAAATCTCTGAAGCTATATTTACGGCGAAGTCGGCTCAATTAAACCTGAATAAATCGGATCATGCTACTGCTTATCCAACCCTGCAATTGTTAGTAGAGCCGAACTTACCGAAAGAACCTGTTGGTAATACCAAAAAAACGGTAATCTTGGGAGCTGTGGCGCTTTCCCTGTTAATGACAACTGGCCTGGTTATCCTGGCCTGGGAAAAACCAAGTTCTAAGACAGACGCTCCTAAAGATTCCCCTCCGGTACTTCAACCTGAGTCTTAAACCAGTGAATTTAAACGTAGCAACAATTTGGATCTAATTGTTGGAAACTACTAGCACGGAAAACTAACAGAGAAAGACCCCAAGTCTGCTACCTTAATCAGGTGTTGGCAGTAAGTAATCTGATGAACCTATCCAACCGTATAATCAAAGGGTGGAAATCTCCCACGCTGCGAGTGATGTCTCTGACCTTCTTCGGTATGCTACTGGCGTGGGTTGCGGACATTTTGATGGCGGCGAAACTGGGGACTAGTCAAACCACAGATGCCTTGATTGTTGCCCTCAGCTTACCGCGACTAATTGATACCGTGAGCCGGGAGGGAACCAGACAAAGCTTGGTTCCAATGTTCATGGAGCGTCGAGATGCTCTGAATCACAGGGAATATCATCGCTTGGTCAGTGGCATTGTCAACTTAGCTTTAGTACTCGGTGTTAGTCTAACTGTTCTGTTGGAAATTATAGCGCCATTGATTATAACTGGGTTAGCCCCAGGATTTTCTCCAGAGGGTAGAGCACAAGCAACGTTTTTATTTCGGATCTGTGCGCCAATGGTTTTGTTTGCTCCTGGGATTGCGGTCTTTAGTGTGATCCTCAACAGCCAAAGGCGCTTTAGTGCGGTAGCTCTGCGGAATGCGATCGCACCAGGTTTCGTAGTGGCTGCCATTGGGTTGGCATGGCATCAGTCTAGTATTGCTCTGTGGATAGCGATCGCTTATACCTTGGGATTTGGTGGATTCTTTGTGCTGGTATTTCTAGATGCTTTTAAAGCGGGACACCAACATCAATGGTTGGCGTGGGCTGGCAAAGATGACCTTGCGCGTCTGTGGCAAGCAGGTTCTTTACCTACTATCGGTTTTGTGATTAAGCTCGCATCTAATCTAGTCAAGAGTCAGATGCTGCCTTCCTTAGTAGCAGTTGGTGGGGTCTCCACATTCTACTTTGCAATTCGGATCGTCTCCGCTGCTCAAACGATTATTGGTGTCAGTATTGCTACCACCAGCTTGCCTGCCATGACAGAGCATGACTTAGCTGGGCATAAATCCCGGTTGGGATCGGCTTTGCGCAAAAACTTGACCAAAACTCTATTAGTAAGCTTACCTGCAGTACTTTTTATTGTGGTATCCCATGGAGAAATCATTCGTTTGCTATACGGACATGGTTCTTTTGAAGCTACCTCTATTGAGCAGACGTCTCAAGTATTCTTTTGGTTAGGGCTGTCCTTGGCATTTATTTCTCTAATCCCCGTGCTTGAAGCTGGTTTATATGCTCAGAGAGCTTATGGTTTGGTTGTCTGGAGTATGGTGACCATGGCATTTGTAGGGGTTGCTCTGAGTTGGTTATTTTGGCAAGTTTGGGAATTAATTGGTATTGCTATGAGTTGGCCTGTTATGGCTATTATCTATGTGATACTCATCATCTATCTACTCCATCGAAAGGGTGTTTCTCTGCTGCAAAAACATCACAGTGAATGAGGGGTAATAAAATCTATGAATAGTTCAAGTTTTAAACAGCACTCTTACTTGATTATTGGAGGCACGACAAAAGCGGCAACCACATCACTATTTTATTATCTAGCTGATCATCCTCAAGTTTGTACCTCTAACCTCAAAGAAATTCGCTTCTTTTTGGATCAAGATTATCCAGAAGCTTCAAACTATCGATATGAAGATGGTCTAGAAAAATATGATGATATTTTTCGTTATGCTCAGTGCTCCAATGTCGAAAAAATTCGGATGGAGGCAACACCAGACTATCTTTACTCATCAGGTACACCCCATAAAATAAAACAATCTCTACCAAATGTTAAACTTATATTTATCCTACGGGAACCGGTTTCTCGCTTAATCTCTTGGTATAAATTTGCTAAACAGAAAGAGTATCTTCCTCAAAATATCAGCTTTGATAACTATGTTGACCAGCAATTAATTAAAGATAATTTTGAGCACGAAAATACCTATACCTATATGCGTTCCCTTGAGCAAGGGCGTTATTATGTCTACTTAAAACCTTACTTTGAGTTATTCGGATCCGATAGAATTTATGTGGCTTTTTATGAAGAATTATCCCGTAATCCCAAATATGTGCTTGAAAAAATTTGTCGATTTGCAGGAATTGATTCCAGCTTCTATGGGGATTATCTCTTTAAAGTATATAATCCCAGCAAGGCAGTAAAAAATTGGTGGTTTCACCGGAATTATGAGCAGTTTTTAAAGTGTATGCGTCAATATACCCAAAACAAACCCATTCACAAAGTTTTGAGGAAAATTCGACGAGCCTTGGATCCGATCTATTTACGCCTTAATGTGCAGCCTCAGGAAAAGGTGTCGATTTCACCAGCTATCAAAAATGCTCTTACTATGTATTATAAACAGGAAGTTACAGCATTGGAAGAACTACTTGGTCGCTCAGTGCCATGGGAGTCATGGAATTAATTTATAAAAAAACAATAACAAAGAACACTAACGAAACAACGGGACACGATATGATCAGAATCATGAGAGAAGAACACTAATTTAGGAGAATATCCATGAAGAAATATGTCTGTACCGCTTGCGGCTATGTATATGACCCAGAGGTAGGGGATCCAGATAGTGGCATTGCACCGGGCACACCCTTTGAAGACATTCCAGATGACTGGGTATGCCCGGTCTGTGGGGTCGGTAAGGAAGATTTTGAACCGGAAGAATAGTAACATCCTTATTGTCGTAATCGGTGGCACTGCCACCGTGTCTTGATGCAATAGCGAGTGGGGGAAACCACGGCAGCGCGGTCATGGGGGAGACCCCCAAGACCGCGCTGCCTCCCCAAGACCGCGCTGCATCGCTTTTTTTGATCAAAAATCGTGAGAGGCCAGAAAAACTGGTCTTTTAGTGGGACTTAAACAAAAATCAAGCCCAAATGAAGCCTAAACTGGCTTTATAAGCAGCAAACACCTCCTGATTGTGAGTTAGTTAGCCAATTAAAGAAACGAAAAGACATAGCTGTACGGAAAGCCTCCAAGGCTTCTGTAAAAGTATTCATTCGCGTAGCGTGGCCAAGGTTTGGAACGCCCATCGCCAAAGTAATCCCCCGGTTAACTTATGCCAAAGAATAAAAATATAGGCACAAAATACTAGAATAAAATGGTGAATTAGACTTCTTTTATCCCTGACTTGGTATTCTTTCAACCCTAGCCAACCCTTGGCTTCCCAAGAAAATACTTCCACCCAATTTCTTTGGGAATAGGTCATTACTATCCACTGTTTTGTTACTTTTTTTTGCCTCAACATTGGTGATCAAATAATCACGGTGCGCGCCTCCTAGGGCGAGTAAATCGCCCTTTCGACGTGAAAGGTTGATCCATCATAGATTATACCATAATTTTGCTCTTTTTATCGTTTAAGTCCCGATAGTTGCTGTCCCCAATGATTGTAAACTTCTCCTGATTAGATTTTAGAGATCTATTGTCGAAATCCTTGACTAAAAGACATTTGATCGATTTACCCATAGTATGGAACCAGTCTCCAAGAGTCCCTAAGTGTTAATGCAATATTTGAGACCTCAAGAATAGAGAAGATGGTAGGGTCATTTCTTAATGATGGGAGCTCCGATTGTTTTGTAGTCCCAATACTGAGAAGGTAGGGGTGGATTTACATCAACAACCTCAAAATCGATCTTGGAAAAGCCAGCTTCTTGCAATAGTTTTTGATGTGCTTCTGGTATTTCAGTGGCAACCCGTGAAAAATAAGTAAATGTTCCACTTTTTTTGAGTAACCGACCCGCTTCCTTAAAAAAATCGTGTTGGTGGAAACTTCCTGCATCCTCTGGAGTTAGTGGGACAGTATCAAACAGAATCCCATCAAAACTCTCATCATCAAAACGTGAACTAACCTCTTGCCAAAAACCTGGGACAATTTCCATCCTACCTATCCTCAAGGCTTCAGGGAATTTTTGTTGCGCGAATTCGCGTACATCTGGGTGGGCTTCAAGGATCGTATGTTTCTCAATGTCGGGGGAGTCTTGAATAAAACCTGCTGATAATCCAAGTCCAAAGCCTAATTCTAGTATTTGTCCGCCATTTGAAGTTGCGATTGAAGCCAACTTCTTCATATACGTAATTTCCCAGTCCTGCATTACTTCGACACCATTAACGATCAATTGATCGGGAGTATAAATGGCTTTTTTTTGTATCCAATTTTGTTGCTTGGTATCCATGATTTTTGTTCCTTAACTAGCTATGCTCGCTGCATATTGAAACTACCCAAATTTAAAAGTAGGATTTCAACATACCACGCCTGCGTACATCACAAGTTGCACAATGTAACCCACCTCCAAAAACATAATGGTCTTTAAAGTCCACTAAAATTGGCTTTAAGCCTATCTCTTTAAAAAACTTAATCGTTGGTTCCTCACTCTTCTCCACAACCACTCGCTCCTGATCAATCATCAGAATATTCATAGAAAGCCAGCGGCTGGACATATGAAATTCGGCGTTTGCTACGCCCCTGGGAGGATAAAGAATTTCCCATCCTCCCTGCTTAAACATCTCTAGGATATCCGGTGAGATGCACGGACGGTCAGGGCAAGACAAGACACGCCCTTCGCCGATGGGAACCCAAGTTGCATCCATATGTATGGGAGCTGGATCACGGAACTTGACTGTGTGGACTCGGTACTCCGAGCCAAGATGCCTCTGCATCCACTGAATTCCCAAGTCGTTGGTGACGTGGCTCCTCTGTGCCAAGATGTCTCTGCCGAAGCGAGTGAAATCAGCTGCATCGAAGCAAGGTTCTGACTCGGTAGTAATGAAGCGCCCATTCAAAGGACCAACGCTATCTGGTACACCAGATTCCCCCCGGAAAAAGGCCATATCTTCTTCAGGATAGTCCCAATCGTAGAGGGCATCAGACATTTTGGGCTTGGGAGCCGCTGTCCAGCCTGCTCCCTGCTGGAAATATTCCTGAATCAGGGGACGATAGCGCAAGAACTCGAAATAGCGGCATCTTTGAGACATAGGCGCTTCGATGATTTCCTCGCCCACAACAAGCAAGACATCCCTCACATCAGCATTAAAGAATCCCGCTGATGTAAAATAAGGTGTTTTAAAAATATGATGGGCATAATCAACAGCTTCTGGTCGTCGTACAATGACACCTTCTCCTTCAAGCACTTCTTGAAGGTTATCTAGAGCTTTCGCGGCTTTCTTCACCAATTCTGTGCGGTAGGGTTTCCCGCCATGCTCTTGATAGAAGCTCCAATAGTCCTTTCGTATGAAGGTTTTTATGTCATGGGTTAAAACAGGGGCTGTAACCCCGTCAATAGTTCCCACAATTATTTCTTCGAGAGGGTCCCATTCGTTATAGCTACAAATCGAGGGAATGTTCATCTTAAATCATCATCTATGGGCGTATATAGGCGAAACTTAGAGATTATACCAAATCCGCTTCGCATATGTACCTTTTCTCAAATAGCAGGGGGACAGGGAGCAGGGGGCATGGGGGAAAAATTAGCGACAATCATAAAGCCACTCTCACAACCCGCCAATCGCATTCTTGGCAATTAGCAATCTGGCACTCCATAGCGCTGCTGAATTTCCAGCAATTTTACCCTGGCCTGCCCAGCATTATCCGCCAACTCAGCAAACTCCAAAAATCGCTTCAATTCCTTTTTCAACAAACTCCGTTCCACTTCCCAAGTTTCCCGTCCCAAATCTGGGGGCAAAACAATCATGTCAAATAACGTTGCCCGTTCCTTACCTGGGTGCGGTCGCAACACTCGCCCCCGCCGCTGAATAAATTGCCGGGGATTGCTACTACTTGCCAGAATTACCGCAGTTTCAATAGATGGAATATCCACCCCTTCATCCAAACATCGAATTGCAACTAACCCTTGCAACTCCCCCCGCTCAAATTGACGACGTAATTCTTCCCGTTCTGCCAACGGTGTCTGAGCAGTGTACGTGTTGACCCGATACCCTAGTTGAGAACCTAGTAACTGGGTTACTGCTGCTAACTGACGATTACTTTCATTACTCACTTGCCCATCTACCGAACCATCCCCACAATAAAATAAGGTATGGTAGGTGTTCAGACGCTTAGCCATTAACCGCTGCAACGCCCTTAACTTGTTAGCAGCCGCCCCAACTAACCGAGCTCGTTGCATCAATAACGATGTTAAAGTAGTGTCATTTTCTATATCGTCTGCTTCCCCTAATGCCCAACCAATCCGTTGAGTTAATTTAGCATAGGCAATATTTTCCGCCTCTGTTAATTCCACGAACACCGGATAGTAGAGGTAACGCACTAGCGCTCCTTGGCGAATCGCATCGGCTAAGGTCAGTTCTGGTTGTAATACTGAACCAAAATAGTCAAACAACGCTTCTGTGCCAGCTTCATCAAAATACCGTTCCGGTGTAGCTGACAGAGCAAGGCGCAGTCCAATGTTACGGGGTAAACTCTTTTCGATGCGGGTAGTACCCAAATTATGGGCTTCATCTCCCACTATCAGGGTTTTTTCAGGAAAATACTTCAGCTGAGACTGGAAACCCTCCTTGATCAGGGTAGAATTGGTAGTGATTATGGTAATAAACGATTGTTTCCCAACCTGGAGGTTGTATAGCTGGGCAGATAGTTGACTCTGCCAGCTGTAGACACTTTCGAAGGCTAATATCGGTTCTAGATTAAAGTGTTCGCATTCTCTTGCCCACTGGGTGACCAAGTGGCGGTAAGGGCAAACTACCAGCAACAGCTGTAAACCAATTTTTTGATACAGTTCCGTTGCGATCGCTAAAGCAGTAATAGTTTTACCACTACCCGTTGCCATTTTCAGGGTTCCTCGTCCCCGATGGGCAAACCAATTTGCCACCGCTTGCCGCTGATACTGCCGCAACTGAATATCCGGTGGTATTCTAGGACATCCCTTGGGTGAGTGAGTCTCAAAGGAGAGCGGTAATTGGTAAGCTCCCCCCGATTCAGCTACTTTGATATTACGGGAGGGCTGATAGTATCCTCGTGCTGCTACACTTCCCCAGTCCTCTGATACCACGAATGGGAATTTGTTGTTCCTCATTGGTCATTGGTCTTTTGTTATTTGATAATTGGTATTTAGTATTTGCTATAGCATTTTTATTTGAGTTGTGAACATAGGATTAAAGTAACAAGGGAGCAGGGAGCAGGGAGTAGGGAGCAGTAGGAAAGAGATTGGAGGATTTTTTTGTGTTCTTAAAAATCAGCAATATTGTTCGTGTCCTATTTATAAATCCTAGATTTCCTAGTTGCTATTTCCTAGTTGCTATTTTCTATTTTGATGTAAGCAAGTCTTTTTAATTTTACTTTTTACCGTTTTCCTTGGTCAGCAAACACCTCAATTTCCCCTGTCCTAGAGGGTTGGCATTCCACATTACCAATTGCTTGAGAACCTAACCCTGATCGCCCATCCACCTGCTTAATTCGACAAGACTTGGTGAAGGAATAATACTCAGGTTTGGTGTCAGGGCTTGAACGGGGACCGTTCCAATTGGCCTGCAAGTCTAAGTTATAGTCATACCCAGACTCCCTGGATGAAAATTTATAGGTTACTTTCCATAGAGGATCTTCAGCAACCGGTGAGCTTTGCTTGGCTTGATATTCAATCTCCTTCAGTAACTTTTGGTGATTTACCTTAAGCAGGGATTTCTCAACCTCTGACCAAGATTTTGCATTCAACTCTTCTTTCAATTGAACTTCCATCCCCTCTAATATCGATACACCTCTAGATAGCATAGTGACTTGGGCAGAGGGCAATTTCCAGACAAAGGAACTATGGATAAAATCATCACCCAGTAAGCTAGGATATTGCACTAGCCAGTTTTGAATCACGAAATAAAACTGTATCCAGCAGCTAATCAGGAGCTGGCTACCAAATAATATAACTAGATATTGACGTTCTGCTGGAGACGGTTTTTTAACCTTAAATTCTACTGCTAAAATATAGGGCAAAGCCGCTATTAGGGATGATATCACTGGCCAAATAATGAACGTCAAGGATGATACGTCCCTTGAGTCGATGCCGAATAAATAGGTACTGATACCCTGAATTTCGGGCTGGTATTCTCCAAGGTTTAAATTGATGCCGAATAGATAAATACTAGTTAATGCGCCAGTAATCCAGGCACCTAGGGGCAAGCTCTTCTTGGCAATTCTTAGCTTAGCCGCCGCTGCCGTTACCCAGTAGACAAATAAAATAAAGAAAATACCACCACAGCTTGCTATCAGCCGTTGTACAAATCCCGTGGCTAACCCTGCCATTACATAGGAAAACACAGTTAGCCACATTAGAGCCTGCCAGGAAAATGCCTTGGGAGGTTTCAGTACCTTTACCACCCAGTCTACCACCGCTAAGCCAATGACAAATTCGAATAGGGATGTGAAAAATTTCACGACGCTAGTTATCCACTAATGGGGTTGACATAAAGGAAACGCAGAAACAAAAGCAGTAAGATAGCGCTATAGCTACAGGAATTAGCAATGAGGACGACCATAGCTCGATTTTCCCCACCCGATCCTCTCTGACCAGAGCGCCTCAAGGATAATGACTTTTCCTCGTCGGAAGCCGATGTGGAACCAGTTGCCTGATCTTCAGCTAGTTCTAAAAAGATTTTGAGTAACCTCAGCCCTGCCAGCTTAATAATAAAGGAAAGAAAGAAAATTGTGATCACACTCATAGCAATAAGAGTATAAAAATTGTCAGGCTTATCCTCTGAAAAGTGATCGAAAAAGATATAACTAATCATCTGGCCTTGAAATTCCGTAGGGAGTTGGTCGTGAAGGGCAAAAAAACAGCACCAACCTACAATAGTGGAAAGTAGATTAATCGATGCTGCTTGCTGCATGCTGGTTTTGCGGTTGAGTTTTAGCCCTCGTTGTAAGACTATCCCTTCCACCGCAATTACCACCAGCAGGAAGAGAGTTTGAAACACGACCGTCTTTAGGGGCCATACAGGTGCCATAATTTTAAGTTTGCTCCAACGTAAGAATTTGCATTAAAAACCCGTTTGAGCCACATTTTACCTGCACGATTCGGTGAAACTTGGTTTTGTTGACACTTTATGTTGACACCTTATGTTGACACTTTATAGTTGCTTATTTAGTGCCAACCGTCAACAGAAATGGAGCAACTAAACGGGAGCAGGTCTAATGTTCATTAAATTAGACTACCAGTAATTTTCGGATACTGGTAGTTAATTTGAATGAGGGGTGTTACCCCTAAGCCTCTTCGGGCGGGTTTCCTGTTAAACTCCTTAACCACAGGCTATACATTGAAGCACTACAAGGAACATCTGTAAAGATGCGATTGACCGTAGGCCACGCTACGCGATCCTCCTAGGTCGCCGCTAAGCGATCGCATTTTGTTACATATTTTGTTTTTTAGATACCTGTTTGACCTGCCGTCACCCTTCGCGAACATAATTTAGGGTTTAGGCTCTAGGGTTTAGGGTTCTGTTGAAACTTGGCTAGCTCTCTTAGGACGGAGGTGCTCAAGTGCCCCTGTTGTAGCTCATACCTAATACGATTAGCCTAATACCTATAATTTCTCGATTATTGCTCTATGGCTTTGCCGTCAGTGTCTGGTAGTTGACTCCTGGGGCAATGCTATGGTTGATGGGTGTACCCCACACCTGACAGACAAGCCAAAACTTTATCTTTACTGTATCTTTGCAGATCAACTCCCATCACCATAGCGCAAACCTATGACACGAAATCACTATGAACCTGAACTCAAACTGCGTTCTGAAAAAGGAGTAGACTACACTAAACTGCGAGACTTACTAGCAGCAGGGAAGTGGAAAGAAGCCGACCTAGAGACAGCCAGGGTACTCCTGGAAGCAGCAGGTCGAGAAGCTGAAAAATGGCTAGATGTAGAGTCGCTCAAAACATTTCCCTGTGCTGACCTGCTGACCATTGACCAGCTTTGGGTAAGATACAGCCAAGGACACTTTGGGCTTAGTGTTCAGCAGTCCATTTATCAAGAGGTGGCAGGAGACTGCGTCAGGCTAGGTGAACGCATCGGTTGGAGAGTCAGGGGAGATTGGATAGCCTATAGTAAAATCAAATGGAATCTAGATGCCCAGATGGGACACCTACCCGTCTGTATGGCATTCATCTGGAGTAATCATCGGTCTGTATCCGGTATCGTGTGGTTATCTCGGGTAGGGTGTGAGGCGTGGTATAACTCATTGATGCAAAGACTTTTAGAGTGTAGCATATAAGCGTTACAGCCCAAGGAAATAATTCTTTAAACAAAAATTTTAAACAAAAATATTTGCTACGAATTCTATAAACATTTTAGGGATTTCAAGGTTAGTTTGATAACTAAAAACTACCAGGTCTATTGTTTGGAGCGCGCTTTGTACAAACTAGGGATGATTTGTTAGTCTATGGGTTACTCCCCATGCCCTACTGCTGGTGCTGGAAGTCGATAAATCTTTTGGGTAGTTTACCATAAATAAACATAATTCTCTACAGCTATGAGATAGGCTGTATCTGGATAGACAACAATGCAGTATTGAAACTCTGCGCTCTTCCATAGGCGCAGATTCTTCGGAGGAGTTAACTAACAAATGTTAGCCATTGCTCGAAACAACCACATCAACCTCACCTTCCGTAAAACCAATAGGCTTGCAGTCCATCAGGCAGTGCCAATTACCGCTACTCTCTCACGGTGGTGGGGGTTGAGGTTACCTTTAAGTATGTGGTTTGTAAGTATGTGGTTTGTAAGTATGTGGTTTGATTCACTAGCCTTAAAGCCTTTGCTTGCAGGGGCTAAAACTAGACTACGTGGCTGTAGCCAATCAATCATTTCGATTGATTGTCTTTTCAGTGGAATTTCCCACCACTGGGAGTCCCAGCCAACCTTAAAGTTTTTTTTGTATAACTATTATTGTAGTACTTTGACAGCAGTTAAAATCGCCTCCTCGCGTTTCCTCCACCACATAAATGACCACATAAATAATAGTAGTTTCCACTCTCCCGTGAGGCTTTAGATGACCAGCGCTTATATCCTGATTGCCTCAATTTTGGTGTTGGGGGGGTTACTCGCTACCTTAGGCGATCGCATGGGTACACGAGTAGGAAAAGCACGGCTGAGTTTATTTAATCTACGTCCCCGTACTACTGCCACGGTAGTAACAATTATCACCGGTGGCTTAATTTCTGCCTCGACCTTGGGGATTTTGTTTGCCACCAGTGAGTCTCTACGAGATGGGATTTTTGAGCTTGATAATATCCTCAAAAAACTTAGAAGTGCTCGCCGGGAGGTCAGCCAATTAGAGGATGAGAAAGATCGAGTAGAGCAGAAGTTAGCCGAGGCCAAAGCAGAGCAAATAGAGGTTCAGAAGCGTCTGGATGAAACTAATCGAAATTTCCAACAGGCTCAAAATCAACTGAAAGACGTCTCTGCTCAGGTTGGGGTGCTGCGTACTGAAATTAAGTCACTCCTCAGGGAACGTCAGCTGCTAATCCAACAGCGGAATCAACTCAATGAACAAATTACCCAACTCCAGAGCCAAATCACTCAATTAAAAGAATTGGTGAAGAAACGGGATCAGGAAATGCTGGAGCGAGACCAAGCTATCCAAGAGCGAGACCAAGCTATCCAAGAGCGAGACCAAGCTATCCTCAAACAAGACCAAACGATCCAACAGCGGGATCAGGAGCTGGCTGAGAAAGACCAAGCTATAAAACAATTTGACCAGAAAATTGCTGAACGAGATCAAGTCATTGCTCAGCGTGAAACTTTCCTAAAAGAACTCGAACAAGAACTTAAAGAACTTGAACAAAAACTTAAACAAAAGGAGAGTCAACTTGCTAAACGTAATAAACAACTTGAATCACAAGAAAAACAACTGGCTTTTTTAAAACGGGAACTCGCAATTCTAGAACAGTACTATCAGAATTATCGAGTACTGCGTCAGGGAAATGTTGCTTTATTTCGTGGTCAGGTACTCACCTCTGGAGTAGTACGAATTGTCGATCCAACAGCCGTAAATCAAGCTGTTGATCAACTGTTGAGCCAAGCTAATAAGACAGCTGTAGACATTACCCGTGCTAGTAGCAGTAATTTCCAAGAGCCACTGGTGCAAATTACTCAAGCACAAGTAGATCAGTTAATCCAGCAGATTAAAGATGGTAGAGACTACGTGGTGCGAATTCTCTCAGCGGGTAACTACGTTGAGGGGGAAAAATCAATACAAGTATTTGCAGATGCAGCCCTCAATCAGGTTGTCTTTAAGGGGGGTGATGTCCTTGCTACCATCTCAACTAATCCCTCAACTATGACCAATGAGCAAATTCGGAAGCGGCTCGATCAGTTGTTGGCAGCCTCTGAGTTCCGTGCTCGTCGCGCTGGGATTTTGGGTGATATCCAAGTCGGAGATGGTCGGCTGACCACCCTAACCAACTTTATTGAGCAGCTGGAGCAGTATAGTCAACCCCTTAATGTCAAAGCTATTGCGCAAGAAACTGCCTACACAGCTGGTCCTTTAAAAATGCAGCTGGTAGCGAGCTACAATGGAGAAGATGTTTTTAAAACTATTGTTAACTAGCTAGGTTGTTAACGTAAGCATTCAGCGGTCAGCGCTCAGCGGTCAGCGCTCAGCCGTCAGCGGTCAGCCGTTGGCCACGCTACGGGAATGGCCAAGCTACTTGAGCTGCTTAAAATAAACCTCTTTTATTCAAAAGCTATTCAAAAACTGATAGCTGATTGCTAATAGCTGATTGCTGATTGCTGATTGCTGATTACTGATTACTGATTACTTACTTGTTAAGTAGCTAGCTCCTCCACAATTTGCCAATCGGGATTGTTATTAACTGCCTCTTGAAGTAGCTCAAACATTTGCCGACAATGGTTATTAACCTGTAGAGGTAACTCTTCATTTTTGACGACAAAATTTATGGGCACTTGTTGCTCAGTGGCTTTCGATTTGTCAATCAATACGTCCACTGTAACCAGCTTGGTAAAGGATATATTATCCGGACTCTCTCTTGCCATTATATAGTCATCACTCTCGTAGAGAATCTCAAAATGGCAGGATTTTAGAACCTCAATCAGTAACGGTAGAAGACGATCAAGGGAAATAGTGATTTTAATGGAACGAGTGTAGCGAGCCATATAGACTTGGGGCTTGCTGATAGCTAAATTTTTCTATCTTGACATTCCCCCGTGCGAGGGATTGCTCGCACGGGGGATTCTCGGTTCATCGACTCGCCATAAGCTGATAGGTTTATACCAACCAAGCACTTAGGGCAAATCTCCCGAAGGGTTTTAGGTCTTATTGACCCAGTTTTCCGCATTCCCTGCTGTAACTTGTTTCTCCGGCTGTTGATAGCTAACTAGTTGTTTGCTTCTAAGCCGACCTAGGTGACCAAATTGTTAGGCAAGGATTACGCAGTACCCTATCTCTGGCGATACTTTTTACTTTACTCTACGGAGGAAGGATTTGGGCAATAATTTATTGTTTTTTTAACTTATTTTTAAATAATTGGGCTCTTCGGTCCCTGTGGTGATAAGCTAAGCTTATTTATAGCGTTTATCGCAGTTATGAGGTACAGTATTCTTTGACGTTGATTCCCTGTCTTGATGTAGCGCATCGCTATTCCTTATTCCCTCTTCTCTCTTCTCAGATCCGCTGTTCCCAGATCCGCTGTTCCCTAAAATCCCGAAATTGTGTACCTCATAGCTATGATAATTGCTATAAACAAGCAAGCTAACAGCTTTTCCCTCAGATTATAAAAATTTCTAAACCCATAGCTTTGACGAATAATCAATTTCATCTTATTATTTAATACTGCCATTACTCCACTAGTTGTTTTATTGATCAAATAATGACAAATTTATGGTAAATTTTATTGGCCTTTGGCCACGCTACGCGAACAATAGTCTCAGCTACTTGACCTAAAATAATTAAACCGCCCTACACGCTCACGTTTCATCCCCCCTTGAAAAAGACGGGGTTTTCAAGGAAAGACCCAAGGGGTAAAGCGGGTGCATCTCATATTTGTAAAAAAGGAGGGGAGTGTGGGGCGGGGGCGCGGGAAGTGTGGGGCGGGGGCGCGGGAATTTTTGCCTAATTTCATGCATTGAGATACACCCGGGTAAAGCTTGCGCGAAGGTAAGATTTTTTATAATAATCGAATTTTAAAACATACGAGCTATGAATGTAGCAATCATTGGTTGTGGATACGTGGGTAGTGCTGTTGCTCACCTTTGGCATCAAGAGTTAGGGTTATCCACTACAGTAACCACTACTACCCCTGAGCGGGTCCGAGAACTAGAAACAATTGCTGACCGAGTGGTTGTGGTTAAAGGAAACGACCCTATTGGTCTCGAATCGGTAGTGAAAAACCAGGAGATTATTCTTCTGTCTGTGGGTGCTGCCAATGGCAAGGTCTATCAAGAAGCCTACTTAGACACAGCCCAAACCTTAGTTTCTGTGCTCAAAAACGCTCCTACGGTACGACAGCTAATTTACACGGGAAGCTATGCTGTGTACGGTGATCGACAGGGAGGCTGGGTAGACGAAACATCACCGATTGCTCCCGCGAGTCCAAATTATGAAATTCTGGCAGAAACTGAGCAGGTATTACTATCAGCATCCAATCCTAATCTGAAGGTTTGTATCCTGCGTCTGGGAGGAATTTATGGTCCGAAGCGGGAACTAGTCAAAATATTTGGTCGATTCGCAGGTACTACTCGTGAGGGTTCGGGTCAAGAAGTCACCAATTGGATTCATCTAGATGACATAGTGGGTGGGATAGAATTTGTCCGTTCTCACCAACTGCAAGGGATTTATAATCTAGTCGATGACCAAATCCTGACTTATCAAGACTTGCTTGAAAAAGTATTTAAACAGCACAACTTACCCCCCGTATCCTGGGATTCATCCGTTACCAAAGCCCGACCTTACAATGCCCGAGTGTCAAATAAAAAGATAATTGATGCAGGTTACCAGTTTATTCATCCAGAAAAAATTTTCTAATCTGATTACTCGGTGGGTAAGCATTCAGCTATCAGCCATCAGCTTTCAGCTTGCATAGGTAAGCTTCGTTTAATCTCTGTACGGAAAGCTGTTAGCGTAGCGTGGGCCTATGGGCAATGCGCAATGGGCTTTTCCCCAAACTTTCAATTCTGTAAAATCTCGAACTATTAAATTCTCACGAAAGAGGTTTATTTTATGCTCACGGCTGACAGCTGACGGCTGAATGCTTACCTCGGTGGGATTAGTTGACTGAAAACTAGCCTAAATATAAGTAACGAGGCGATTGGTGCATGAATCGCCTCTAGCCAAGATTCAACAAATACACTATCTAAAACAAGTGTGAATTTTTTGTGATATGTAGGATTTGGGATTTTAGGGAATCGGGAATTGGGAATCGGGAATCGGGAATTGGGAATCGGGAAAAAATCTTGTTTACTTTATTACTATGAGAACCGATAATTACCCTTAATAAAAATCTCCCCATCTCCCCGCGCCCAGCGCTATTAGCTGATCGGTGGTACCGTCAACCCCTTAAGGGCCACCCCTTCTGCTGATGGCGTTAATCCCTTACTTTGAATTAAAACCCCAAAGCCACCCAATCCGGTTGGATCGATCAACTGGTGTAACCGTTGGCGACGCTGCATAATCTTGATCACATCCTGTGCTGTTGCGTTCGCATTTCCCCCTTCTTTAGGATCAGAAAGGGCAGCTATGCGATCGCCTAATCCCAATGCCATTAGAAACAACCCTTGCTTGGTCAAACCTACCTTACCCAAACCACATAACTCTCCTTGTTGCTCTAGGGCAGTAAAATCCACATGAGCAGTAATGTCTTGTTGCCCGATATAACTATAGGGGTTATTATGGTGCCGGTGGCGATAATAACACTGTAATGTTCCCTGATCACGGGCTGGCAAATAATACTTTTGGGCTGGATAGCCATAATCAATCGTTAGGACAAATCCCTGGTTTAACCGTTTCGCAACAGTTTTAATCCAATCCAGTGCAGCGAGATTCACCTCACAGCGATAGCCCTCTGGATAGGAACCAGAGAACAAATCAATACCTACCAAATCAAAATACTCTCTCAGTTGGGGTGTAGAAGGGGTATCTAAAACTTCTACAAACTTAATGTCATCGTCATCCTGATCAACAGTTGCGATATAAATTTCTTTGAGATCTCCTGCTTGCAGCACAACTTGATGTACCGGTAATGCATCAACCAATTCGTTAGAGAAACAGCAACCAGTCAGGGAATTGTCTTGTATTTCTTCCCAAGAACACCACCGTACAGGTAACGAGGGCTGGTGATTGTCGAGTCTGGGTAGGTTTAGTTTCAACAACAGCTGCTTCTGTTGAGCAATCATTGCTGTTGCCTTTTCCACAATGATGTAATTTACCGCACCATAGCAATCTGGGTAGTGCTGGTGCAAGTAAACTAGAACATCTGCTGCTAGGAGGCCCTGTCCCGCTCCCACTTCCATCAGGGTAAAGGGATTAGGTTGTCCGAGGATATCCCACATTTGGGCAAACTGTTCAGCAAGTAACTCCCCAAAGTCTTTTCCTAGGTGGGGTGAGGTGAAAAAGTCTCCTGATGAACCAATGTTAACTGCACCAGAAGCGTAGTAACCTAGCTGTGGATGGTATAGTGCTAAGTCCATGTACTGGGCAAAGGTAATTCGCTGGTTAGGTGCTGTAGCAATGTGATTAGCAATTACCTTGGGTAGGGGTTGAGTAGATGAAAGGTTTGAATTCAAGAAATTAGTCATGAGACTTCTTGCAGAAGGTAAGCAGTCAGCAGTCAGCAGTCAGCAGTCAGCAGTCAGCAGTCAGCAGTCAGCAGTCAGCAGTCAGCAGTCAGCTTTGTGGCACAGGCTTTGGCCTTGGCCTTTTGGCCTTTTGGCCACGCTACGCGAACGGCCACGCTACGCGAATGGCCACGCTGTGCGAACGACGCTGGGAGGTAACTCAGCATTATTCGAATGCTGACCTGTTGTCTTGATGCAAAGCGCGAGTGGGGGAAACCCCCGCAGGTCGGCGCTGCATCGCTTATTCAAAAGCTGTTCGCGTAGCGTGCGCGTAGCGCATTAGCACCTCAAGTAGCGTGCGCATAGGCTGATAGCTGATAGCTGATAGCTGATAGCTGATAGCTGATAGCTGATAGCTGATAGCTGATAGCTGATAGCTGATAGCTGATAGCTTACGTCAATTTTATTCTCCCTACTCCCTTTTCTATAGCTTACGTAGACACTTTTTTATTAGCCGTGAATACGCCATTGGGTTGAGTAATCACTGCTTGAGTCACAACCCCACCATTATCGGTAGTGAAGTTAATACTATATCCTGCTGGGGAATCCTTAAAATTAAATTCGGTTCCTTGGTAACGAACTAACTCTATCTCTGGCTGACCAGCTAATGACACAAATAGTTTATTATCTTTGATAAAGATAGTAATAGATTGACCAGAAATGTCATATTCACCCACAAATTTTTCCATAAAACTAGTGGTTAAAATGCTTTGGTCAGGGATTCGTTCAAATACAATATCCTTCACCTTCGGTTCTAGAGGTATGGACAGTCTCTGAATAATTCCTTTGGGGTCATTAAAGAATGATAATAGTTGAAAATTATCAGAACCCTCTGATAGTAATTCAAAACTATCATAGTGGTAGTGCTTTAGTTCGTAAACGATGGAATTATAAGTTGCCGTTAACTGCTGGTCTTTGAGCGCAATGGAAACTATTCCGTATCCGGGATGCTCAAAATCTCCTGTGTAATCTTCTAGGGGATGTGATGGTTGAGTGCCAGTTTTAGGCTGTGGTTTGGTGTTCTGTTTGCCTTGTTCAGCCGCTTGTTTAGCTTCCTCAACCTTACTCTTCTTCCTTTCATTCCAAGGAACTTCGTCGAGACCAAGCAAGCGATCGCAAATGTGATAAGTTATAATATCTGGCAATGGGGTTACTTCGAGATTGGTGAGAACTACCACACCAATTTTATCTTGAGGCATCAACGTTGTCAGGGCAGAAAATCCGTCAATACCACCCCCATGCTGGACGTGATTATGACCTCGGTAGGCAGTGATAAACCATCCTAATCCATAAGAGTAATGCCAGATTTCCGGATACTCAAGGGATGACGGCTTCACGATTTGTGGTGTATACATCTCAGTCAGAATACCAGGGTTGATAATCTGCTTATCCTCATAGTTTCCCTGGTTTTGATGGAGTAGAAGCCACTTCGCCATATCAGTAACATTGGAATTAATAGAGCCAGCAGGACCAATAGTGTCGATATTGCGAAATGGGATGGCTTTAACTACGTCATCTTTCTCTCGATAAGGAAGGGAAAAATCCTCAGTCTCCTGGGATTTGACAACGGAAAAATTGCTGTCTGCCATCGACAAAGGATTAAAAATTTCCTGCTGAACAAATTCTTCCCAGCTGCTCTCGGCAATTTGACCGACTAAGTAGCCAGCGGTCATGTACATCAAATTTTGATACTGATAGACACTTCGCAATTCATGATTAGGTTCGAGATACTGTAAGCGCTCAACTATTTCTTGACGAGTGAAAGGACTGTTATACCACATGACCTCATGACTGGGTAAGCCAGAACGATGAGTGACCAGGTCACGGAGAGTCATGTGTTCACTAGCATAGGCATCGTATAGTTTAAACGTGGGCAGATAATGTCTAACCGGTTTATCCCAATCTAATTTTCGTCGCTCAGCCAAGATGCCCATAGCCATTGTGGTAAAGGCTTTAGTGCAAGACCCAATCGCAAATAGGGTTTTAGAGGTTACTTTTAAGCCTTTTTCTACATCCCTAAAACCAAAGCCTTCACAAAAGATGATTTCGCTATCGTGAACAATAGCGACTGCCAGCCCTGGGACTTTCCACTCTTCCATTCTCTGGTTAATAAAATCACTAAGACCTTCCATTAGTTGCTCTCCATTCATGTGAATTTCAGAAGTTTCGACGTAAGCATTCAGCCGTCAGCCGTCAGCCGTCAGCCTTGGCCACGCTACGGGAATGGCTGAAAGCTGTTCGGTGTAGCGTGCGCGTAGCGCATAAGCTTACGTTTCGACGCCAGTTGCTGATCTGACTCCCCACGCTTACCACACTTACCACGCTTACCATGCTTGCCACACTCCTGCCACACTTCCTATACTCTTCCTTGTCCTGTTTATTGATAATCACTTAATTTCCCCATGGCAAATTAAGTGAAGCGGGTCACCATTGGCGGTAAAATCAGATAAGATAGGTATATCTACTAGAGAAAAATTACTTATGGCTAGTGGTAAATCCCAGAATCATGCAACTCTGTCTTACCGCGAATTGCAAATCATCGAACATGTAGCGGCTGGTTTAACCAATCTCGAAATCGCCCAGGAGCTGGCAATCAGTAAGCGCACTGTTGATAATCATATCAGTAACATTCTGACCAAAACTTCCACTGATAACCGGGTGGGTTTGGTTCGTTGGGCCTTAAAGTGGGGCAAAGTTTGCTTGAATGATGTCAATTGCTGTCCTTTACCAGCCCCTGGTCAAACTCAGTGATACCACTGACTTATCCAGTCCCGGAGATTATTGAAATTACTGATAGTTTTCAGAGTCGGCTTGAAGCTAGGATTAGGCAATTTTGCTCAGGTTGCTTTGCTCAGGTTGCTTTGCTGAAGCCACCAAGCACCTCAGTGGCACTGGCAACCCCCCAGCTAAACACCAAGAAACCCATGATTATCTAAGTCCCACTGGCATAATTAGTTTAGTTGTCCAGAGTGACTTCTAGGCTTTTGGCTGACTGCTGATAACTCAAAGCTGATAACTCAAAGCTGACAACTCAAAGCTGACAACTCAAAGCTGACAACTCAAAGTTGACCGCTCAAATTATATCTTAAGTATATCTTAAGATATTTTTAGCATCTTTAGCGATCGCAGGCAATCTTTCTCTAGGATGTCCCATACCTGTTTAGGGGTTAGGGTAGATATCTACGATATATCGACCGCTATTCCTTTCGTTCTACCACTACTTTCAATCGAGCCGCCAATGCCCCGATCGCTCCCAGGGGGAGTAACCAAGGAGCCCAGAAAATAGCAGTAAATCCTCCTAATACGCCAAAAGTTAGCGGAATCTCCAACAAAATCCGATCCTGGTCATTTTTGATCATAATTCGGCGAATATTCCCCTGATTAATTAGGTCTTTAACTTTGTCAATCAGGTCATTACCACTAATACTGAATTCTTCGACACTGACCTTTGGCTGAACATCTGTCTCTACCGAATTGGAGTGATTGTTTATTTGTTGATCAGTTGGTTCATTCATGGTAAGCTGCTAAGGCACCGGCTTGGTAATTATGGTCATTACTTTTCTACAGTAGCTCAAAAATAATTGTTAATGTTGATACAAAATCCTATGGGACTGGTGGTAAGGGATTTTGGGTTTTATAATAAATAGTCGAGATGTTCGTTCTATAATTGCTTGACACCGCTGTGACTAAAACCCCCCTACCCCTTAGTATCGGTGACCATAGGGATCACCACACCCAACAACCGGACGCTTTGGGACGTTTTGGGAAATTTGGTGGTAAATATGTTCCAGAAACCCTGATGCCTGCTCTGAGTGAACTAGAGCAGTCTTTTGAGCAATACCGTAATGACCCGGATTTCCAACAGGAACTACAACAACTACTGCGAGACTATGTGGGACGTCCTAGTCCTCTGTATTTTGCTGAACGTCTGAATAACTACTATACCAAATCTGATGGTAGTGGACCACGAATTTATCTAAAACGGGAAGATTTAAATCACACCGGTGCTCACAAAATTAATAATGCTCTGGCTCAAGTATTGCTAGCCAAGCGCATGGGTAAGGGGCGCATCATTGCTGAAACGGGAGCGGGTCAGCATGGTGTGGCTACCGCAACAGTATGTGCTCGATTTGGTCTCGAATGCGTCATTTATATGGGCGTTCAGGACATGGAACGGCAATCCCTGAATGTGTTTCGGATGCGGCTACTGGGAGCAACGGTGCAACCGGTATCGGCTGGAACCGGTACTCTCAAGGATGCGACCTCGGAAGCGATTCGAGACTGGGTGACAAATGTCGAAACCACTCACTATATCCTTGGGTCAGTGGCAGGTCCTCATCCTTACCCAAAAATGGTACGGGATTTCCATGCTGTGATTGGCCAGGAAACTCGCGCTCAATGTTTGGAAAAGTGGGGCGGTTTGCCGGATATATTGTTAGCTTGTGTGGGAGGTGGCTCCAATGCCATGGGCCTGTTCCATGAGTTTGTTAATGAACCCACTGTGCGGTTGATTGGCGTGGAAGCAGCAGGCGCTGGTGTGGATTCTGCTAAACATGCGGCTACCCTCACTCTTGGACGACCAGGAGTGTTGCACGGGGCAATGAGTTATTTGCTCCAAGATCATGATGGTCAGGTGCTCGAAGCTCACTCGATTAGTGCTGGATTGGACTATCCTGGTGTCGGTCCAGAGCATAGCTATTTGAAAGATAGTAGTCGGGCAGAGTATTATAGTGTTACAGACCAAGAAGCGGTGGCTGCGTTTCAACGGTTGTCTGAGCTGGAGGGAATTATACCGGCACTGGAAACATCTCATGCGATCGCATATCTCGAAACTCTGTGTCCCCAACTCAGTGGTAATCCCCAGATCGTGATTAACTGTTCCGGTCGGGGTGATAAGGATGTGCAAACTGTTGCTAAATTTATGTCAGCTCAGACCTCGAAAGATTAAAAAAATAAAAAATAAGTAGGACATGTGGACTGTCAAGGGTAAATTGTAAACTACGATACAGTAATTCCCAGAAATTAGAAATTCCCAGAAATTAGAGCCCAGGGTTTAGCCAGCCTGCTCATGCCAAAAGCATTGCTCAAGATTAGTTTGGGAATGCTTATCTTTACTGTGGAATTAACTCAAGTTTTGATCAAGGGTCCTTAACTCTAGTAACCACTGTGATTTAGTTGCTAGTTATGGTGCTATAACATCGCTTTAAAGCGATAACTAACACTACCGCTAGTGGTTAGTATCAGTGGTGACTGTCATCTTCACGAATAACTGTGCCTTTTCCGTTCTCCTCATGGGAACAGAAACGGTACCCCATAGGAGCATCGAATCAACCAAATCCTGGGAGTTCTCCCTAAGAATATTATCCCATCAAAACTATCGCATCAAACACTATCCCATCCAACAAACTTCTAGAACCTACAACCTATAACCTTTGAACCAATGACCAACACAACTGTAATTGAAGAATTGAAGGATTTTCAAGTTTGCGATCGCGATTTACCCGAATCTATATGCCAAGAGTATCTAAGGGCAGATTCCCTCGCCGTGGATACCGAAACCATGGGACTGATTTACCAACGCGATCGCTTATGTCTTGTACAGCTGTGTGATCCACTCGGACGAGTCACCTTTGTCCGCATTGACAAAGGACAAACAGAAGCACCCCGATTAAAACAGTTGTTAGAAGCGACTAATGTGCTCAAAGTATTTCACTTTGCTCGGTTTGATGTCGCTATGCTCAGGCAAAATCTCGGTATTGAAGTCAATCCTGTATTCTGCACCAAGATTGCTAGTAAGTTAGCCCGCACCTATACTAGTAGCCATGGTCTCAAAGAATTGGTCAAAGAGCTAGAACGGATAGATTTGGATAAAAGTGCTCAGAGTTCTGACTGGGGTAATGTCGCTAACCTGTCCGATGAGCAGTTGGAATACGCTGCTAATGATGTACGCTACTTGTTGAATGTGCGGCAAAAACTGATCAATATGCTGCAACGGGAAGACCGTTGGGAATTAGCTCAACAGTGCTTTGAGGCGTTACCGACTATGGTATCTCTCGATTTGTTGCACTATCGAGATGTATTTGAACATTGAAGAATCAGAGACTGGTAAGTAAAGTTTAACAAACAGTTTCCAAGCTCCAAAATCCAACTTAAACTAGTAGAGGAGGGGTGTTACCCATAGCCCCTCCAGGAGATACCAGTGAAACGTATGTTTAGTTGGAAACGTGCCCAAATCCCCTTGTGTTTGGGTGCTTTTTTGATATCAGTACTGATTAGCCTATTAACCATAGCACCTAGTCAAGCACAATCTCAGGCATCTAAAACCTTGCCACCATTGAAGATTACCCAAGGATGGCACTATCTCTGGGGTGATGTTTCTATGAATAACCTCCGTCATGCCAAGCTTTGTACTAAGGTCGAGATTGCCAAGGGCGAGCCTTGCTGGAAAGAATTTACGTTTCCAAAAAGATTATGGAAGTCACCGGCAGATCAACAGCAAAACAATGTTTGGTTAAAGGTTAAGTTACCAGACGGTAAATGGCAATCTCCCACTCTTTATCTCGGAGCAGTTCCGAATATACTAGAAGCTTATTTAGATCAGGAACTGATTTATACCCGATTATCCCCTAACTCATTGCCTCCAGCTAATGGTGACGGGTATCAATGGCCAATTGTTCCTATTGATTCAAATTTTTATGGAAAATCATTGTTCATTAATGTTTACGTAGGGACTGAGCAGTCTATTTATATCGGATTTTTCGACCGGATAGTTATTGGTTCTAAATTTAACGTAATTCGGTGTTTATTCAAAGACGAAATCAGCACCGTTTTAGGATGTATTTTTATTTTAATTGGGCTGTGGTTTAGTTTAACCTGTTTATTCCGGTCTCAAGACAAACGATTGATTCTAGCCTTTGCATTATTAGCTATAGCTGGAGGCATTTACAACCTTAGCCAATCAACCATTATTCCCTTATTATTTAAGGATTCACTGAATTGGGAGCATATTCGATATACGGCTTTTTGTTTTCTTCCTATTCTCACTCTTATTGGTTTTGAAGAAATATTTGGCTCAGGCTACTTTTCCATCATCCAGCGGTTATGGCAAATTCACCTAATTTATTCGGTCATTTCTTTAGGATTAATTGTTATCTACAAAAGTTCCTGGTTGTATGAGATATCTATTGATCACTACTTGCTCCTGGGTAGTACAATAATTTTATTGCTCCATGCGATTCCTATAGCTATCACTCAGAAAAACTATTATGCTAAACTATTTAGTTTCGGATTATCTATCCTGGCTATAGGAGGAATGCATGATATTTTAGTTTATCGCTTTGAACCGGAAAATTGGTATCAACGATTGTATCCTTGGGGAATGTTGCTGTTTATCCTATCCTTAGCATTAATTTTAGAACGACGATTTGCTGAAACCAGGCAACTGCTACAGGAGTATAACCAGAAGCTAGAAACTAAGAATGCTGCTCTTCAGGAAATGGATCAGCTCAAAAATGAATTCTTAGCCAATACATCCCATGAACTTAAAACACCTCTGAATGGCATTATCGGCATTGCTGAATCCCTGATTGATGGAGCAACAGGTAAGTTATCCCAGTCAACAGCATCTAATCTTTCTCTGATTGTCTCTAGTGGCAAACGGTTAACTCAGCTTGTTAACGATTTACTGGATTTTTCTGCCCTCAAGCATAAACAAATCAACCTGAGAATTAAGCCAGTGGGGATGCGAGAAATAACAGAAGTTGTTTTATTGCTATCCCGTCCCCTTGTGGTTAATAAAAACCTACAACTGATTAATCAAGTTTCCTCATCGATTCCCCCAGTCGATGCTGATGAAAACAGACTCCAACAGATTCTCTATAATTTAGTGGGTAATGCCATTAAATTTACTGAATGTGGTACGATTAAAGTGTCAGCAGAGGTGGTAAATTCTTATCTAAAAATTACCGTTTCTGATACAGGTATTGGTATACCACCTGATAAATTAGACCGAATTTTTGAAGCTTTTGAACAAGGGGATGGCTCCATTAATAGGAAATATGGAGGAGTGGGGTTAGGTTTAGCGGTTACTAAAAAACTGGTGCAGCTCCACGGCGGAGATATTGATGTGGAGTCTACCCCAAACCTTGGCTCACAGTTTAGTTTCACCCTACCGATATCAACAGGTAAAGTAGAGAGGAAACAGCGAGAGGAAGTTTCCCAGGTTCAGAATTATTTGGCGATGGCAAATGACTCTGAACCCCTGATATCTGATCACCTGATATCTGATCACCTGATATCTGATCAGAACCTATCATCACCAACCGTCGAAGCATTTAACATCTTGATTGTAGATGATGAACCAGTAAATCTTCAGGTTTTGGTCAACCATCTTTCTCTGCACAACTATAATATTATTCAAGCAGTTAATGGCCTAGATGCATTCACAAAAATTTGCCAAGGATGCAGACCAGACTTGATTTTACTGGATATTATGATGCCGAAAATGACCGGCTATGAGTTCTGCAAAAAAATCCGTGATAAATTTCTACCGAATGAACTACCCGTAGTATTGTTAACTGCTAAAAATCAGATCTCAGATTTGGTAGCAGGATTTGCAGCAGGAGCGAATGATTATTTAACTAAGCCCATATCCAAGAATGAATTGCTAGCAAGAATTAAGACCCATCTTCAGTTAGCCAAAATTAATGTAGCTTATGGACGCTTTGTGCCTCGGGAGTTTCTGCAATTTTTAGAAAGGGAAAGTATTCTTGATGTCCAATTAGGGGACTATGTCCAAAAAGAGATGACGGTACTTTTTTCGGATATTCGCTCCTTTACTAGTTTATCAGAGAGGATGTCACCGCAAGACAATTTTAATTTTATCAATGACTATTTAAGTCGAGTCAGTCCAGTGATTCGTAATTATAACGGCTTCATTGATAAATATATTGGTGATGCGGTGATGGCGTTGTTTCCCGAAAAGGCTGATCATGCCCTAAAGGCAGCCATTGAGATGCAAAAGCAAGTTTATAGTTATAACTCCCATCGGAACAATAGTGGTTATGAACCGATTGCGATTGGTATTGGTTTGCACAAGGGGAGTTTAATTTTAGGTACAGTGGGGGAATCTGAACGGATGGATACAACCGTGATTGCTGATACTGTAAATTTGGCCTCCCGTTTGGAAAGTTTAACCAAGATTTATGGAGCAGAGATTTTGATTAGTAAACCCACCTTGACTGATCTGGATAATCGAGACAGTTATCATTATCGGCGTCTAGGGCGAGTCAATGTGAAGGGTAAAAGTCAACCAGTGGAAATCTTTGAAGTGTATGATGCTAATCCTGAGGATTTGATTGCTTTCAAGTCCGACACGACTCCTCGGTTTGAGGAAGCAGTTTCCTATTATGTAGAAGAAGACTTTGCTCAGGCGCAACAGATTTTTGAGGAACTTTTACAGAGTAATCACCAAGACCGGGTGGTTGAACTTTATATTGAACGGTGTGCTAAAGCCCGGGAGTATGGGGTTTCGGAATTGGATATTGTGATTACTTGAATTGGTTATTAAGGGAATAGGGAATAGGGAGTCGGGAGTCGGGAGTCGGGAGTCGGGAGTCGGGAGTCGGGAGTCGGGAGTCGGGAGTCGGGAGTCGGGGGAGAGATGTAGGGTGGGCAGTGCATCAGACAGGAACTTCCAGGACAACTATTCCCTGGTAAATCTCGGCAGATACTAGCAAAAGCTATAAGTGTATCCATCTTTTCGGTATATTGCCGATATATCTTGAGGTTTGCAACTTTTGTAGCCCTTGGTTCCTAACGGGGTAAATCCAAAGCTTCCTTTGCTTCTAGGGGTGACTTTACCTATTCCTAGTTTTTGATGCTTGGCTATGTCCCCAGTAACAAGCGCCTTTGATTGGTTTTAATGGATTGTGTCTGATGGGGTAACCGTATTTGTTAAGTGCTGCTTTCTGTCTCCCTCCGGGTCCCTTGCAAGTGACTAACAGCGGCTGAGAGGTTCTCAACACTAAGGTCTCAATATCCCCAACACAAGCGGCATCAATCCAGTGCTGCTTAGGTAGTTCTAATCTAGTCCGGTTGTATTTGGTTTGCGCTCCCGTTCCGGTGACCACAACCTTGATTAATTGAAGTACCTTAACTAACTTGTTCCGAGTTGCATTTACTGCTGTTGCATCTTTTAATGGCTGCTTAGCTTTAGATTTGATTTTTTGCAGTAGACTTGGCTTCTTTTTTAAGAAGTCTTCTATAGGCTTGTTACCTTTGCGTTGATTACACTTTTCACAAGCCAAACAAAGATTACTTACGCGTTCGCGTAGCGTCGGCAAAGCCGAATCGCTTCCACCAAGTGACCTTGGGTGAATGTGTTCGATTTGCAATGGAACGGATTGCTTACCACAGTAAGTGCATTCTCTTCCCCATTTTTCAAGTAAGTACTCTCTAACCTCATATCCGGCTAACTCTCCTTGCTGGTACTGAATGCCACTGATTTCAGGATTTTGCATTTTTTGGGTGTCAAACTTAACCCTTTCGACCCAAATCTCATTGACTGGGCAGAATTTAATCAATCGTTTTACCCAAGTCTGAATAGTCAAAATTCTGTGTTCTAGACTAGGTGGAAGCCATCCCTCTGGACGCTTACGGTTAAGGAATATGGGTTTCCTGTAGCGGGTGTTGCGGTTACGTCTCCCACGCCTTACAGCGCCTCTAGACTCTAGTTTTTTCTTAATTAATCCTCCTCTGTGCTCTAATTCCATTCCCCAAATAACTTGGTTGTTTTGGACTAGGGCAAATCCAGTTACCTTACTACCAGGGTCAATCTTTATTTGACTTGGTGAGATGGTTGGATTATTGTTCGCGCAGCGTCGGCTTTGCCGAATCGCAGTCTTTAAGATGATTGTGAACGGGTACATCCTAAAAACGGCAGCCTTACCTTTGTTTAATAACCGGCGAGCTTTCTTTGGTGGAATAGGGTTTAATGGTTGCTTGTTTGTGTCAATAACGAATACGTAATTCTGCATGATTAGTGCAACTCAATTCGGTAATGTGTTCCTCGACAATGTTGAAATGGCTTGTTAGGCTAATCACACATTTTGCCTTTGTCTTAATGATTAGCGACAGAGCCAAGAGCTGGAGTTCACTCTTGGGTGTCATAACCAAACCAACGTAGAAAACTAAGTCTGCATCCTAGCTGGCGATTTCCAGGAGTTACCGGGAATTGCCTAGGCTTTGACTAGGAGATTGATGTGCTTACCATCGGGTTGCTAGGCACTGCCCACCAAGGATTAATCACTGTTAATAACCGATACTTTTTAGCTACCAAAACCTACCAAAGGCAAATTCTGGCTCGCCAATGCCAGATGCAATAGCATCCAGGGGGTATCTCCGCGCTTCTCTGACGGAATATCCCGCGAGCGCCATAAAAA
>NZ_JAAHIE010000219.1:0-11326 GCF_010671945.1 Moorena sp. SIO4E2 | reverse complement strand
AGTTCAGCCAAGGTCGTTTGGCGATTTACTACCGAAGATGCACGAGTCAAACTTAAACACCTATATCCTGTATTTGAACTTGATGAAGACCTAGAATCTAATGCACCAAATTAGCTGTGCCACGCCACTACGAGGCTCACCTACTCTCAAAATCAAAAACTGTCACCATTGGTGGCAGAAATTGGTTGGAGTCATAATTTGGTTATTTTCCAAAAGTGTAAAGCTCACTTAGAGCAGTAAAAACAATTCCCCCTTACCAATTCTTAATCCCCAATCGCATCAGGTAATTCATCCTCCAAATATCGTAAACGAGGTAAAAAGTAAGCGATACAAGTCATCAAAATAGTCAAGACCCCCATGGCAATAAACATTAGGCCAATACCACGGCCAGGACCTGTACCAATCACTCTGCCAATGGTTTTTGCAACAATACTATCTTGAGTCATTAAGGGTTCAAAGAAGCGATCGGCTAATGGACCTGCAATAACATAAGACAGAGGCAGCGTCGCTAAAGCTACTGATTTCCGAAATGCAAACACCCTTCCCTGGACTTCTGGAGCTACCTTGCGCTGGTAAATAGCTTGAATAGCACTGTTGACTATCGGAATAGTTAGTAGCATGGAAAAATTTGCACAAGCGAGAAGAATAGCGGAGGGGCGAAGACCTACAAACAGGACAGATAGGCCAATGGCAAACATACTGATAAAAACAGTAGTCATTTGATTCTGCCAGCCGCCCCAAATTGTCATGATTAAGCCCCCAATAACCATGCCAGCATTGGCGCAGGAGACCACAATTCCCAGGGTTGTTACCGATGCAAAAGAAAGGACTAATGGGATATCGAGAACCTGAGTGGCTCCAATCAGGAAGTTACAGAGGGCAACCAACATTACCAATCCCAAAAGACCTGGTCGCTGCAGGAAATAGTTCCAGCCATAGGTTAAATTTTGTAAAAATGATTCCTGTTCCCCTTGCTCCTCAGTCCCAGTTGAAAGCTCCGGAAATTTGACTATCAATAGAGCTACCAAGGCAAATAGTAGGGTAATAAAGTCAATGGCGATAATCCCTGGTAACTGAATAATGGCCAGTAGAGTTACCGCAAAGGTAGGGGCTGCTAAATCTGAGATGGCTTGTCCGGTGAAGACCATACCACTAGCACGGGCAAGATTAGCTTTGGGAACCAGCAGAGTGGTTGCGGCAGAATAGGCTAAACCTTGAAATGTACTGAAGCTAGACCTAAGCACATTTGTTAGACAGATATGCCAAACTTCCAGACTACCATTAAGGTATAACCAAGCCACCAGCAAGGTACACAAACCGGCAGAGAAATCACTAATAATCATCGTCCAACGACGACTCCAGCGATCGACATAGACTCCCGCAATCGGACCAATTAAAATCGGAGGAATCGCCGCCGAGAGTACCGGTAAGGAAAATTGGGTCACAGAATCGGTTTGCTGGTAAACCCAAATGCTGAGGGCAAAACTAGTGAGACTGGTACCGATCAGTGAAATAACTTGGCCAAACCAGATGAAGGTAAATGTTTCCATTCCTTGCAGTGATGGAAACCGTTTAGTGAGACTATTAGTGAGACTATTAATTATAGTGGGCTTGCCATCATCAGCCGGAGTTATTTGAGTATCGGTAGTCTGATGCATTTAATTAATTCACATTATAGGTAATTTATGTCCAGCTACTTAGACAATGACGATGCTACCCCACAGGATATTATAGCCTTCATGAATTAAGATAGGTTCTCAACTTTTGAGCGAGAATATCACTTTCAATGATCGAGTAGTGGTTGCCAGGAATATTATTAGTAACAATACTTCCAGCTGCTACAGGAGCCCAGCCAAGGCTTGGGTCTTGGGTCGGCTTCATTGACTCGCTGGCACAGAAGAAAATAATGTCACCCAAATAAGGCTGAGGCGTATAGCGAACCATTGCTTCGGAGTTGGCTTTGAAAACTTCAAATCGATGGCGGATTTGGTCTGACCCAATTTCTAGTGGCAAAACTCCAAATTTTCTGGCCTGTTCTACAATATAGTGCAATTGCTCCTCTCGATTGAGTGGTTTGAGTTCAGCCACAGATACTGAAAACTCTTGACTGACAACAGCGCCCATATAACTAGCGAAATCTGCCATCAAGCTGACCTCATCAATTTCTGAGGAGATGTTAACTGTGGTGGGGGCAAAGCTATCTATCATAACTAGCTTCGATACATCTTGCCCTTGCTGGTGTAACTGTTGGGCAATCTCAAAGGCAACGAGACCACCTAAAGACCACCCACCAAGTTTGTAGGGACCCACTGGCTGAACGGTTTGCAACAGGTCAAGATAGCGTCTAGCCATTTCCTTTATTTCGGTCAGGGGTTCTCCTTCTCCATCCAAACCACGTGCCTGGAACCCATAAACTGGCAAATCCGGGTCTAAATTGTGAGCTAAATAGCGATAGCCGTAGATAGAGCCACCAACAGGATGGATTAAAAAGAGGGGTTGTTTGAGGTTACTACCTTGATGAAGTTTCACTAACAACGAGGAGTCCAAGTGCTGATTTTTTTCCCTAGCAAGAAATTCAGCCAGTTCAGCAATAGTAGGGGAATTCAGGAGACTATTGGGAGAAATTGTCTCTTGCAGTGTTTCGCTTAACTTAGACGTTAGCTGAATCCCTAAGAGGGAGTCTCCACCTAATTCAAAGAAATCATCATAAATTCCGATTGGCTCAATCCCTATAAAATCTTGCCAAATTGAAGCAATTGTTTGCTCCAATTCATTTCTAGGAGCCACATAATCCTTTGTCAGGGCTGGTCGTGGACTTCTTGAACGGGAGCCCACAGGCTTCTCAAAATCCTGACGTTTATTGAGTATTGTTTCTACTTTAGCTTGCTTGATTTCATTTTCTAAATCTTTTGTCGAAACCAAAACTTGAGATATTGAATTAGACAAAATACGGCGGAAAATCTCTACACCCTCTGTAGGCAATAATCCATGCTCAAGGAGTTGTTTAAATAAGGGTGTTGGTGTGGTTGTTCCAGTGGATGTCTTAAACGTATTATCCGAAGGATAAGAGGTAGAAAATGTTGCCCTTTCTGGCTCTTCTGTATTAGCTCTGTTATCTTTGGTGGGTTCAGGACTTAACTTTCTGAGAGTATAGTCTTTAATCTCCAGCAGTTCCGTTCCTTTATCGTCCATGATTGTGATGTCAAAAATCAAAGTTTCTTGGGAAAACTGCTGATTTTTGGCATATCTGATGTAGCTATGCACCTTTGGTGGCAGAGGTCTTTTTATCTCTATTGTTTGATAAGAAAACGGCAAGTAAAACCCTTCAGTTCTAGCACTGATAAAATTGGTTGCGCAGTCTAATAAGGCGGGATGTAGCTTATATAAATCAATATCCTTTACAAAGGCTTCGGCTAGCTCAAAGATAGCTATGCCCCGTTTTTTACCTATTTTACCCTGCTTGAGTGTTTTCCACCTCGGGCTGGCTTCTATGTGGCTTGTTTGAGCATCTTTCTTACTTTCGGTGGAGATGATTTCCTGCTCGTTACAGCTAGCCTCAATTTCTGCAATATCATGGATTTGGGGTAATTCTGCTTCTAGGGCAACGATCTCCCCTCTAGCATGTTCTTGCCATGTATCAAGCTCTCGTTCCAAGGGGCTGATAATTGAGAATCCCCAAGCATCTCCGCGTTTTTTCAAGACCGTGCGTACTTCTTTTGCCTCATTGTCTTCCACTACTAAAGGCTTTAGTAAAAAGACTTTTCGCAATTCCATGGCTCCAGTTTGAGCATGGATTTCAAAAGCAGCTCTAATGATTTCTAGGTAGGCTGTTGCTGGCAGTGTTGCCTTACCCATCAGCCTGTGTTCATTGAGAACCCAGTGTTTTTTAGGGCTAAATTGGCTGACAAATACTACTTGGTCTTCACCCTCTATATATTGGTCGAATAAAGGGTGAGTTAATTCTTTTAGCTGAGTGGCGGAATTTTTTGAACCAGAAGCCAATCCCTTTGCTACTTCTACTGCCATGCCTACTTGCTGCCAAGTATCCCAGTTAATAGAAAAAGTTCTTGTACCATCTCGGTTAGTTTGATACTGAGCAAAAGAGTCTAAAAAGGCGTTAGCTGCACAATAGTCTACTTGTCCCAAATATCCGACAATAGAGGCTAGTGATGAACACAGAACAAACCAATCCAACTCCATGTCTTTAAGGATACTATCGAGAATCAGGGTACCCTTGACTTTGGGGCCAAAAGTGTCTTCTGCCATGGCTGGTGTTTTACGCTGAATGACTCCACCCCCAGGAACACCAGCCGCGTGGATAACGCCATTGATTTTGCCGAAGCGTTCCGAAGCTTTAGCGATCGCACTTTCCATTTCCACCCGAGACCCTAGGTCAGCGCGAACAATTAATACCTGAGCTCCTGTGGCTTCGAGTTCCTTTATTTTCTGGATTTTCCGGCTGATTTTATCCTGTTGATCGTGAGTGGTTAGCCATTGTTCCCATTCGGAACGCTCAGGAAAAGCAGAACGTCCGATCAGAATCAATTTAGCCCTGACGGTATTGGCCAAATATTCTGCCAATACTAATCCAATCCCTCCCAGTCCCCCTGTAATTAGATAGACACCTTCTTCCCTTAACCGCGATCGCTCGTTATCAGACTGCTCCAATCTTAGAGAATCATAGGTTTGCACCAAACGATGATTTCCTCGGTAGGCGATCACCTCATCTTCTGATGTTGTCACCAGTTCGTTCAGTAGTTTATCTACCAGTATCTCTATTTTCCTAGTTGATTGGGGAATAACAATATCAACGCTACGACAGGTTATAGTTGAGTACTCTCGTGGAATTACCTTAACCGGTCCGAGAAGTGTTGCTTTTTCCGGGCATAGCCACTCTTCTCCATCCACGTCTTGCATATTATTGGAAACAATGGTAACTTGACATTCCTCAGTAAAGTTATGTTTTCCTAGGGCTTGGGCAAGATACAGTAAACTGTAAAATCCCAGGTTTTGAGCTTTGTCAACCCATTCCCAATTTAATTCAGCACAACTGTTTGGGGTCACATTCCACAAATGAACGATGCTGTTTGGGAGCAAATTTAAAGTGCGAAGTTCATTTAACAAGGTGTCATAGTCATTACTCTGTTCTGGATTAAGGGTATAGAGATAATCCCTTTGCTTGATAAACGATTCCCCGACTTTGACAACAACTACCTCTTGACATTCTTGTGCCAGTCGTTGCACAAGTTTTTCTCCTAACCCACACTCATCAATAAATACCAGTACGTTACCTTGAATTGATGCTTCGTTGAGTTGATGGGCTAGTAGCGGGGAGCGTTTCCAGGATGGGATATAAAACCAGTCGGCTATGTCTGGTTTTTTGCTTAATTTCTCTTGCTCTAAACTGATAGAGTTTACCTGTGTTTGGGGTTCGATCCAGTAACTCTGGCGCTCAAAGGGATAAGTTGGCAAGGGGACACGATAACGCTGCTCTTGGCCATAGAATTCGGACCAGTTAACTTTGACACCAGCTAGCCACAGTTGTCCCAAGGTATTCAACAAAAAGGCTATATCTGAGCCCGGTTGTTGGGGATGTCGTGTTGAAGAGAGCACTACCTGTTGAGCTACTTTATTGGGGTGTCGTTTTGCCAATGTACTCAATGTTCGCCCTGGGCCAACTTCCAGTAAGATTTGGTCAGGTTCTTTCAACAATTCTGCCATCGAAGGTGCAAATTGCACCGTAGAGCGCAAGTGCTTAACCCAGTAGTCAGGATCTGTTGCTTGGGCTACAGTAATCCATTTTCCTGTGAGATTGGAAAGGTAAGGAATTTGGGGAGGATTGAGGTTAACTTGTTTGACTCGTTTAGCAAACGGCTGCAAAATCGGTTCCATCATCTGGGAATGGAAAGCAGCAGATGTATGTAAACGGCGGCACTCTAAACCTTGTTGGGTTAATTGATTTTGTAAAACTTCAACTGCTTCTTTGGAACCGGAAACTACGCAAAGAGATGGCCCGTTAACTACCGCTAAAGAGAGCTCTTTACCTAAAAAAGGTTGTACTTCTTGCTGGGAAAGTGGAATGGAGAGCATGGCTCCACCAGATACTTGCTGCATCATCTTTGCTCTTGCTGCGACTAAGGATAGAGCATCCTCAAGAGAAAAGACACCAGCTAAACAGGCTGCAACATATTCACCGATACTGTGACCAATTAAGCCTTGGGGAAAAACTCCCCAGGATTCCCAAAGTTTTGCTAGAGCGTACTCAATAGTAAACAGAGCGGGTTGAGCGATCGCTGTCTGTTGTAGGTATTGGGCTGCTTCATTGGTTTTTTCAGAATCCGGGTAAAGAATGTCACGCAAGTCCAGCCCTAATTCTGGTTGCAGTAGTTCTGCACAGTTATCGACCTCTTGGCGAAATACGGCTTCATGCTGGTAAATCTCCTGAGCCATATTGACATACTGGGCACCTTGACCGGAAAACATAAATATGAATGGGCGCTTTGAGGTAGTGGTATAACCTCTGATCACATGAGCGCTTATAGCTTCATCTAATTGAGAACATACGAGGAAACACCGATGAGCAAAGGCTCGACGACCAACACTGAGAGTGTAAGCGACATCTGCTAAGTCTAAATTGGGATTTTGGGTGAGGTGAGTGCCAAGATTACTGGTTGCTGTTTCCAGAGCAGAACTAGTTTTAGCCGATAGCACTAATAATTGATAGGGTCTTTTGCTCTGGATTTCGTCTGGTATTCTCTGCCCTAAAGGAGCTTCTTCCAGGATAATATGGGCATTTGTTCCCCCAATACCGAAAGAACTTACCCCAGCTCGCCGAGGGTTGTCATTAGTTTTCCACTCGGATAGCTTGGTGTTGACATAAAAGGGACTGTTGGTAAAATCAATTTTGGGGTTGGGGGTTTCAAAGTGTAAACTTGGGGGAATTTGTTTGTGCTTAAGAGCCAAAACTGTTTTAATTAAACCTGCCACACCTGCTGCCGTATCCGAGTGGCCTATATTTGTCTTCACCGAAGCGATCGCGCAGTACCCACTTGCTGCCGTCGTTTGCCGAAAAGCCTGGGTAAGGGCTTTAAGCTCAATAGGATCACCTAATTCTGTACCAGTTCCGTGGGCTTCAATACATGTGATGGTGTCGGCGCTAACATCAGCAACAGCTTGGGCTTCAGCAATTACTGCAGCTTGTCCATCAACACTGGGAGCAGTAAACCCTACCTTTTGGGCACCATCGTTATTGATAGCAGAACCTTTGATCAGGGCATGGATGGTATCACGATCTGCGATCGCTTCTGATGCCAGTTTGAGCAAAACCACTCCTGCCCCACTCCCCCCAATTGTCCCCCTAGCCTGGGCATCAAAGGCACGACAGTGACCATCAGGAGACATAATCATTCCTTCTTGATAGAGATACCCAGCCTTTTGAGGTAGCCGAATAGAAACTCCCCCTGCTAGAGCTAAATCACAGTCTCCATTTAATAAAGCTTGACTGGCTAGATGAACTGCTACTAATGAAGTTGAACAGGCCGTTTGGACATTTACCGTCGGTCCAGTTAAATTTAACTTATAAGCCACTCGTGTTGGCAGGAAGTCTTTTTCTGTGGCTAACATCAATTGGTAGTTACTTACGGATTGTTCTAAGGCTGGATTCCTATACAAGTGTTTGAGCAAATATTGGCTCATGCCGCCTCCAGCATAAAGACCAATTAAACCGTTATACTCCTCTCCCACATATCCAGCTTGCTCTAAAACCTCCCAGGCACATTCTAAGAAGAGGCGGTGTTGAGGATCTAAAATTGCGGCTTCTTTGGGATTGAAACCAAAAAAAGACCCATCAAATTGGTCTATTCTATCAATAACTGTTCCCTTTCGGACATAGTTGGGGTCGGCAATTATTGATGAAGGAACCCCTGCTGCTAACAATTCTGGATCAGAAAAATTAGAAATGGATTCCACCCCATCACGTAGATTTTGCCAAAAATCTTCAATAGTATTCGCCCCTGGAAATCGCCCATTCATACTAATAATGGCGATATCTGAATCTTGAATTTCTAAATCTTCTGATAATAAATTAGTCATGATATCTCCTATTATTAATTCTTAGTTTTACGATGTTGCCGTCGCTTTTGACGTTGTTGTTGGGATTGACTAACTTTACGGCTACGCTGGAGATCTACTTCCTCTGATGATTTGTTTGTTTTTAGCTGCTGATCAATGTGTTCTGCTAGAGTACTAATCGTGGGATACTGGAACAAGTCTATAATGGAAAGGTCAATCTCAAACTGCTGCTTTAACTGTTCAGAAACCTGAATCATCAGCAAAGAAGTGCCTCCCAAGTCAAAAAAGTTTTCTTCTGTGGCAATAGTATCTACTGCTAGTTGAGATTCCCAAATTCTGGCAATTTGTTGTTCTAAATTTGTTTCGGGCAACTTATCCTGTAGAGGGGCACGCTTTAACTCTGGTGGGGCGGGTAAAGCTGGTCGATCAACTTTTCCGCTTACACTCAGGGGTAGAGCCGATAAGGGCACGATCGCTGCTGGCACCATATACTCGGGCAAGATTTCTCTGAGTTTGGCTTTGATCTTCTCAATTAATTCATCAATTCCTGTGGTCACCGTGGCAACAATATAAGCAATCAAGCGCTTATTTCCGGGGGAATCTTCGTGCAGGATCACGACCGCTTCCCGGATGTTTTCTTGTTGAATCAAGATTGCTTCAATTTCTCCCAATTCAATTCGGAAGCCCCGTAGCTTAACTTGATTGTCAAGACGACCGATAAATTCGAGATTGCCATCAGGACGATAGCGCACTAAATCCCCAGTTTTATAAAGGCGATCGCGCTTGGAAGGTTCTGCCGATGAGAAGGGGTTTGGAATAAATTTTTCCTCGGTTAACCCTTGACGATTGAGATATCCTCGGGCCAAACCTGCTCCCCCAATATAAAGCTCTCCCGGTACACCAATGGGAACCGGTTGTTTTTGGTGATCAAGAACATAAACCTGGGTGTTACCAATGGGCTTACCAATCGGGACAGGTAGGGAGCCTTTCTCTGGGTCATCGTTCAAGGTTAACGAGTAGAAGGTTGTCGCGATAGTGGCTTCGGTCGGTCCATAGCCATTGATTAATTGAGGAGGGCTAGAGCCTTGGTTGACATAGCTTTGAGTAACATAACGCTGCCATCGATCGAGATATCCCGGCATTGCTTGTTCACCCCCAATAATGACCAGTCGCAGATTAGGAGGGAGTGGGGTTTCGGTAGTCAGATCTGCAGCCAACAAATGCCAGTAAGCTGTCGGCAAATCTAACACAGTCAGTTGCCATTCCTGACAACGCTGCCAAAATTGCTGGCTGGATGCCAACATTTCATCGGTACGGAATACTAAAGTGCTTCCAATACATAAACACGAAAAAATTTCTTCAACAGCAACATCAAAACTTATGGAGGAAAACTGGAGTACTCGATCACAGGGAACAAGATGGAAAGTGGCGATCGCCTCCCTTATATAATTCACGAGGGAACGGTGGCAAATTTCAACCCCCTTGGGCTTGCCAGTTGAGCCAGAGGTATAAATTACATAAGCTAAACTATCGAGATAATTTTTCTTTTCAAGAGAGGAAAATGGTAGTTTGCTAATGCTTTCCCAATCTGCATCAAGGTAAATGGAGTGAACCCCTGCATTGTCAACCTTAGCTGCAAGATGACTCTGAGTGAGCAGAATCGAGAGTTTGGTATCTTGCAAAATATAGTTCATCCGCTCTTGAGGATAGGCTGGGTCGAACGGAACATAAGCACCTCCAGCCTTGATAATCCCCCATAACCCTACTACCATTTCTAGGGAACGTTCGACACAAATGCCCACAAGGGTTTCCGACCCTACCCCCTTTCTTTGCAGGTAACAGGCCAGTCGATCGCTTTGCTCGTGTAGTTCTCGGTAGGTCATTTTGCGATCACAATGTTGTAGAGCGATCGCGTCAGGAGTTTGCTGAACCTGCTGCTCGAACAATTCCTGAATACCCTGCACTACCGGATAATCCTGTTGGGTTTGATTCCAATCAACCAACAACTGCTGGCGCTCTTTGTTACCCAGTAACGGCAGCTGCTCAACCTGTTCCTCAGGATTAGCGACAATCCCAGCTAGTAAGGTTTTAAAGTTGCTAGCCATCCGAACAATAGTCTCCCGGTCAAACAAATCACTGTTGTATTCCCAGTATCCGCTGAGCTCAGAAGGGGTATCTACCATTGATAGAGTAAGGTCAAACTTGGCGGTTTGATGCTCTCGCTCAATAGGGGTGAGGGTTAGCCCAGGAAACTCCCCATAAGTTGGGCTTTGCTCTAAATCAAACATGACCTGAAACAAGGGACTATGACTCAGGGAACGTTCTGGTTGCAGAATTTCCACCACTTTTTCAAAAGGAATATCCTGATGACTATAGGCAGAGAGGGCAACCTGACGTACCTGCTGAAGCAGTTCTCTAAAACTGGGATTCCCTTCAGTTCGAGTACGCAGCACCAAGGTGTTGACAAAGAAGCCAATTAGTGATTGGGTTTGACCATGATGGCGATTGGCAACAGGAGTACCAATGACGATATCCTGCTGGCCGCTGTAGCGTGAGAGGAGGACAGCAAAGGCAGCCAGCAAGGTCATAAACAAGGTGCTATTAGTCCCTCGCCCTAAGGTTCGCAACTTTTGGGACACAGCGGTGTCGAGCTGAAAATGGAATTGCCCTCCCCGAAAACTTTGTACAGATGCTCGGGGGCGGTCTGTGGGCAAATCGATCGGGGAGCATACATTAGCTAACTGCCCTTTCCAATAATCTGCCTGTTTCTCAATTACATGTTCTTCTAGCCACTGACGTTGCCAAGCAGCATAGTCAACGTACTGAATTGGTAAAGGTTTGAGGGGAGACGGTTGCCCAGCCACAAAAGCAGTATAGAGGGTTGACAGTTCCTGTAGAAGCAGTTCCATGGACCAGCCATCCGAGACAATGTGGTGCAGGGTCAGGAATAGGGCATGGTCTTTTGGGGATAACTGCAACAGAGTAGCCCTGATTGGCAAATCCTGCTTGAGATCAAAGGGTTTCTCAGCTTCTGTGGTCGCCCATTTCTGGAGGTTATGTTGGTGATTACCTTCCTGTATTAGCTCCACTACAGCTAACCTAAACTCGGCACAGGGATCGATTGTTTGCAGTGGAATGCCATTAACCACCTGAATCCGGGTTCGCAGAATACCATGGCGTTGAACAATTTCCTGTATTCCTCGCTCCTCTCCCATTCTTGTGCCTGTAAACAAATCGGCATTGTAGAGTAATTTTA
>NZ_JAAHIE010000218.1:0-11369 GCF_010671945.1 Moorena sp. SIO4E2 | reverse complement strand
TGATAGACAATCCGACATGGGCCGAGGATTTCTACTTGGTTGCCGTATAGATTGTTGCCACTTCGTTTTACTGAAATCACTGGCTTCCGGTCTTTGGGACTTTTGTGCATATTCGAGCCAATGTGATTGCGGTTGACATTGATCTTAGCTAGAGCCGGAGGACGATTTTTAAGCCACTTACCCTTTGGGCCACGTCTGCCTTTGGTAATTTGAGGCAGATAGTTAAACAGGGGAATAATCCAGAATTTACCGCTTTTATAAGCACCTCTGACCCGGCCAGAGCTTAGGAGTTGTCGCAATCGTCTAGAAGAAATTCCTAACAGAGATGCCGCTTCAGTAGTACCAACGCACTTGTTCATCAGTTGACTCCTTAAACTATTCCGATAAAACTAGTATAACAGAAAAATTTGTGAAACGTGGAATCATCGGGTGCTATTAATTAATGCATTAAACTTCAGCACTCAGAAGATTCCCTGAATAACATTGAGTGTAATTAGGGCTATCATTAGACAAATCAGGTCAGTTGGAATGATTGGTTGGGACTTCTGGAATAGCTAAAAATGGCAATCAGTGCTACTGTAGGATGCCATACTGTTGCGCTAGTTATCCTACATGGTTGAATCAATACCTAAGCAAAACTACCGTGAAGATCCAGGGTCAGCCATCGTAGGCTTCACAGGTCAACAGTGTCAGCAACAGCTGCTTGACAAAACCTGAGTAGACATCTGTTCTAACTCCTGATTAACCTGATGGTTTGTGCAGCATAACTGGTAACGCTCCTAACACCTGATGCAATGACAGCACTGCCCATTCCCCACCAACCCTCAAGTTCAACGAATAGCACCAGCTCCTATGCTGCTGCTAAGAAAAACCCTGTGTCCACCCTCAAAGAACTGGTGGCACGTCTTTATCGAGAACAGCACAAGGTTCAAGATTTGTTAAGTTCATTGGGGTTTGCCTTACGCAGCTTCAACAATCTCAATCAGTTTTTAGAGTTAATTCCTCTAATGGCAGCACGGGTGAGTGATGCCGATGGGGGAGCTTTAATCTTGTTCAATCGAGATGGTCAGGTACAACGATCTGACCTACACTACCAGAACCCTCAGGTGGTTCAGACTATTCGTAAAGCGATAGAAAAGACCACCCACCAAGTGACAAGTCCTAATGGCCAAGGGGGGAATGATCAGCACACACCAACCTCTTTGAAACTGGTTCAGGCATCCTTTGATAAACTCTTGAGGGATTATCTTGAACCCAATATCAAACTGTTTAGTCTTCCGATTCTGGTTAAAAATGTTGAACAAGGACATTTGTATATCTTTAGCCATGACCCACAATATAACTGGACAGCAACACGACAGAAGTTGGTAAGGTTAGTGGCTGACCAAACTGCAGTAGCGATCGCTAATGATGAACTGAAAGTTGAGCTACGCCATAAAGAACGCTTAGATCGAGAGTTAGAAATTGGTGCCGATATCCAAATCCGCCTACTACCGCGCCAATGCCCTGAAATTGAAGGGGTGGAATTAGCGGCTTTCTGTAAAACCGCTAACCGTGTCGGAGGTGACTACTACGATTTCATTCCCACCAACTACGACCAGCTCGGACCGAAAAACTCCGGGGATGGTCATCTCACTGATGACCACAGTGCTTATTTACCTTGGAGCATTGTGATTGGTGATGTGATGGGAAAAGGGGTTCCGGCTGGGTTGATTATGACTATGACCAGGGGAATGCTGCGAGCAGAAGTACTAAACGGTCACTCCCCTGCACGCATTCTCGAACACCTGAACCGGGTTATGTATCCTGACTTGGAAAATTCCCATCGGTTCGTCACCCTGTTTTATTCTGAGTACGACCCCAAAACCAAGATTTTGTCCTATAGTAATGCCGCTCACAATCCCCCCTTGTTGTGGCAGGCATCAACCGGTTCTATCAAACCCTTGGATACCGCAGGAGGGATGCTGATTGGTTTAGAAATTGATTCTCAATACGAAGACTCTCAAGTGCAGCTCGATTCAGGGGACACCATTATTTACTACACTGATGGGGTGACCGAGGCAGCGAATCTCAATGGCAATCGCTTTGATGAGGAAAATCTAACCCAAAGCTTCCAGTGGGCCTGTGAACATAGTTATAGTGCTCAGGAAATTTTAGATTACCTATTTCAGCAAGTCCAGCAGTTTACTGGTACAACAACTAACGGAGATGATATGACACTGGTCGTAATGCAGGTAAAATCAAGGCTTGACTAATAGATTTAACGTATAGGAAAGCATAGCAATGGTGATTGTAGGCATACAAACAGTAATAGTTCCGTTAGATAGCATTAGCGATTGGACTGATGTCTTGGGATGGCTGAACTCTCAGTTACCCATCGATGGGCTAGTTTTGGCTCAAACTATTGAAGATCCAGATGTACTTGGTCAAATCAAGACGGCCTGGCAAAACTTTATTGATTCTGGTCAGGCTGCAGCGCTGGTGATTGGCTTAGTTGTTGGTTACTTATTCAGAAATCTAACTTCGTTTAACTAAATCGTCAGCTGTCAGCCGTCAGCTGTCAGCCGTCAGCTTAAGATACATCTTCCGTAGCCTGTGCGGTTCGCTTAGTCTACACCTATGCCCATTGCACAATGCCCAAACGGTAAAATTTAATAGTTCCAAATTTTATAGAATTGAAAGTCTGGGGATTTGCCCTTCTTAGCTTATGCTCTACGCGCCTAAGCTGATAGCTGATAGCTGATAGCTGATAGCTGATAGCTGATAGCTGAATGCTTATACTAAATCTAACTTCGTTTAACGAGTCTTTTGTGCTTTATCTTTTGTCCTTTATCTTGTTTCCAAAACTGTGACTGAGCAAAAAACCTGGAGTCAGAGATTTGAATCAGCGTTACATCCAGCAATTGCTTGCTTCAATGCCAGTATCGGCTTTGACATAGAACTGATTGAGTATGACATTACTGGTTCTGTGGCTCATGTCAAGATGCTTGCCCATACTGGCATTATTTCTGAGTCGGAAGCTCAGCAGCTAGTAGCTGGCTTAGAACAAATCCGTTCAGAATACCACCAAGGAAAATTTAACCCTGGTGTTGATGCTGAAGATGTACACTTAGCTGTAGAATGCCGCCTAACTGAACTTGTGGGTGATGTTGGCAAGAAGCTACATACAGGGCGATCGCGTAATGACCAAGTTGGTACGGATACCCGACTCTACCTCCGGGAGCAGATTGATCAGATTCGTAGCCAGTTACGTAACTTCCAACAGGTCTTGCTCAATCTGGCCAAAGCTCATGTTGAAACCCTGATTCCTGGCTATACTCACCTGCAACGGGCTCAGCCAGTCAGTTTAGCCCATCACCTGTTAGCTTACGTAGAAATGCTAGAGCGGGACTGGCAGCGTTTAGGGGAAATCCGACGACGGGTGAATATCTCACCCCTGGGTTGTGGAGCCTTAGCAGGGACAACCTTCCCCATTGACCGACATCATACCGCCAAAACCTTGCATTTTGAAGGAATTTATGGTAATAGCCTCGATGGAGTAAGCGATCGCGACTTTGCCATTGAATTCCTCTGTGCTGCCAGTTTGATCATGGTACATCTGAGCCGATTGTCAGAGGAAATCATTCTCTGGGCATCTCAGGAATTTGGCTTTGTTACTCTCATCGATAGTTGTGCTACTGGTTCGAGCATCATGCCCCAAAAGAAAAATCCTGATGTTCCGGAACTGGTACGAGGTAAGACTGGTCGTGTCTTTGGTCATCTGCAAGGGTTGTTGGTATTGATGAAAGGGCTACCTTTGGCTTACAACAAAGACCTGCAAGAAGACAAAGAAGCACTGTTTGATAGCGTTAACACTATCAAAGCCTGTCTCGAAGCCATGACCATTCTCTGGCAGGAAGGGTTAGAATTTCGTACCGAACGTTTGGCATCAGCAGTTACTGAAGATTTCTCTAACGCTACCGATGTCGCTGACTATTTAGCCTCAAAAGGAGTTCCGTTTCGGGAAGCCTACAATCTGGTGGGTAAGGTGGTCAGAAGTTGTTTGGCATCCGGGAAGTTACTGAAGGATTTGAGCCTCGAACACTGGCAAACTTTGCACCCAGCCTTTGAGGAGGATATTTATCAAGCCATTGCCCCTACTCAAGTAGTAGCTCGTCGGAATAGTTATGGTGGCACTGGTTTTGACCAGGTTAGGCGAGGGATTCAGGATGCATGCGATCGCTTAAATTCCAATCATGATTGATCGCTAATTTATCGTAAGCATATGCGCTACGCGCACGCTACGCGAACAGCTATCAGCTGTCAGCCGTCAGCTATCATGCAGACGTAACTCAGATTAAACAAATGCTTACCTGTTTTATTCAAAAGCACCATCTGTAGCCCATAAGCACCTCACCTCAAGTAGCGTGCGCGTAGCGCATAAGGTGATAGCAGCATCTGTAGCAACATCTGTAGCCCATAAGCACCTCAAGTAGCGTGCGCGTAGCGCATAAGCTGATAGCTGACGGCTGAATGCTTACAATTTATCTCTAATTTAGATCTTGTCGATCTTGCACCAGTACAAAAATACTTAATAATCTTAATAATAGGGAAGTTCGGATCGGGAAACTTCGGATCAGAAGTAAGGATTTTTAGTTAGTTTTTGGCTTAAAAGATACTTTGACTTTTGTTTATTCCAATCACATAACCTTGACTTATTCTGACTCGAAGCTCCTGACTCGATACTCCTAAGTTTTCTACATCAACAGTAGTTAATCAACTGGGGTAGCTGCCTGATCGGATGTAAGGAGTCAGCTATGACAGTCAGCTGATAGCTGACTCCTTACATCGCACCAGTACCACCTTGGTAATTATCCTCGTTGTTAGTTTCTGCTGTTGTTTCCTCCGACTTAGGAGGTTTGCTACCGTACCGTCTATTTTTGGAAAAACGGCCCGTATTACGCTTGGATTTCCGAAACTTACGGGCGTAAGCTTGATTCCGCTGCGCCTTTTCCTTTTTTAGATTGCGGCGCTTTGCCATGTCTACCTCATTGATAAAAAAACAAAAACACTATCAAACCCAAGTCTTAGACTAGATTCAGCTTGGTTTATTTAAGTTACCCATTTGACACTCCCCGCCCTGGAAGGACGGGGATTCTTAGTTCTTCGACATGCCTTAAAATTAGTTATCCGCCAAAGGCAATATTTAAGCCAAATATCCGTTAAAAACCAAATATTGAGCTTAATTTAACTAACCCCAGTGGGCTTATCTCCCTAAGCGTTGAGTTTCCTCAGTTTCCGTGTGCCGGAGACGAAACCTTAGAAGAGTGGAGCCTTTATGGTTAGTCGTCTATGGGTAAAAGGGTTAAAACTTTGCCGATTTTGGCTCCACTCTTCTTACGGTAACTTCTAACCCCACGGTACTTTCATCTTTTAAGATTTGCTTTACTGGTTGTCGGTATCCGCGCTTGATCCATACGTTTTTAATGAGGTTTTTCGCGCCTCATGTACTAGCATCGCTTTACGTCGTTAGTTTGTTGACAGTACCGACGAATCCTGTCTGTGCTAGGCTACCTTTTTATTATACCACAGTGAACAAAAGCCCTCCTAGAAGGACGGGGCTTGAGACCCACTTTTTCGGTCACCCACGGCAAAGGAAAATGGTTAGTTTTCCACAACAGACTTCTTGATTGTCCTCGAAGCCTACTGTTGTTATAACTTATTCTAGAACCCACTGCGACTACGATTTCCTCGATTGTTGTCGTTGTCGTTAGTCTTTGGTCTAGCTTTGCGGACGCGCATAGAACGCCCCATCCATTCTGCACCATCTAGCTCAGCAATGGCAGATTCTTCCTGATCCGTTGTCCCCATATCAACAAAAGCGAATCCACGCCCTTGACCTGTTTCCCTATCTTTAGGAACTACTACTTTTGATACTGTACCATAATCCTGAAATACTTCCTGTAAGTTTTCAGAGGTAACCTGATAATCTAGGTTGCCAATGTATATAGTCATTTAGAGTTGTCCATCTGATCGAAAATGTTCAGATGAAGGTCGGTGAGAGGGCAAAGCACTGGTGCATATCTACCCAGGTTATGACAGCGATGCAGCGAGGTAGCGCGGTCTTGGGGATCACCCCCCATGAGCGACTACCGGTGCGGTCAAAGGAGGCCCCCCACTCGCGCTTTGCATCAAGACAGAGATTTAACCACAAGTGATTTGCCTGTAACCGGTTAGGTATTCCTTAGGCTCCTAGCTGTTAACTACTCAGACGTTCAACGTTGAATTGCATCACAATGGACTTTTCAATCACTGACGTTACCGAACTTGCATCCATAATGTCTATCATAGCAGTCAGTAAAAGCAACACACACAATCAACAGCCCTATCATCACATGAGAAGATTATGGCAATTTGTCCAAACAGTTCTGGGGATTATATTTCGACATCCTATTACCGGTACGAGCATCATTCCACTCTTGCCGGATGGGCGAATTGTGCTAGTTCGACGTCGTGACAATGGTAAGTGGGCTCTACCAGGAGGGATGGTTAACTGGGGTCAAGATATTCCAACGACTATCGAACGGGAATTATTTGAGGAAACCGGACTTGAGTTGCTCAAGATTCGCCAGTTAGTTGGGGTTTACTCAGCACCAGGAAGAGATCCCAGAGTCCATTCTATCTGTATTCTGGTAGAAGCTGATGTGACTGGAACCATGGAGGTACAGGACGTATTGGAAATTAGTGAAGTCAAGGCGTTTGAACTGGAAGCTATCCCTAAGGGAAACCTCAGCCATGACCATGACCGTCAGTTACAGGACTATTTTGAGGGTAATATCACCGTTGCTTAATTCCCCATTCCCCACAAAAGTCACCGCAGCAACTAACTACCAACGACTGACAACATTCCCCAAAAGATTAAGTAAGGATCAACAATAATCTGAGCTGCTATTCCAGGAAATTGAGATTGGAGATAAGTAACTAACTGCTCAGAGTCGCCACCAGTCAGAGCAATCGGACTGTTGGGAAACTCCCTTTGCCAATCCTCAATAAAATCCCGGATACTAGCTAATACTGTATAGACCACACCACTTGCCATGGCTCCTGATGTTTCGAGTGACCAACGCTTTGGTAACTGAGCTGGTAGTTCAATGGCGGGTAATGCTCCAGTTTTTTGTGCTAGAGACTGTAACTGTAATCCTAATCCTGGCAAGATAGCCCCTCCGATTAGCTGTAGGTTTTGGTTAGCACCAGTAAAGGTTAGAGCAGTACCAGCATCAATAACCAAAATTGGATAACTATACCTGTGACCAGCACCAAATAACGCCAAGGCGCGGTCAATGCCTAGGGTGGGATATAGTCCGGAAAGGGGTAAATCTTCCAGGGTCAATATTGTAGTATCGGAATAGTTTTGCCAGAGTGCTGTTTGGGCAGGTACTACTGAAGCGATGTAAAGGGGTAATGGCTTGGATGTGTCTGTACCCTGAGCTCCTAACTGGGGTGGGAAAATTTCCTCTGACATTACATTAGACGTCCAGTCCTTGATTAACTGCTCTACAGCTGCTGGGGTTAGATGGTTGGTATCCCAGGCTTTTTTCAGGGTGTTATCTACAAACCAAGCCCAATGTAGCCGGGAATTGCCAATCACTAATCCTAAAAAGCTGTTGGCCTTAGTCGTCATATAGCAGTTATCAATTGGGTTAGGTCCTTTCGTTTTCGGTTGCGCGGGAGTCGGGAGTCGGGAGTCGGGAGTAGGGAGTAGGGAGGACACAACTCTACCGATAGGTTGAACGCGATGGACGCGCGTCCCGCTTTGCTGCGAAGCGCGTGGCCTAAAAGCCAAGGTTGAAGGTTGAAGATTGAAGGTTGGTTGGTTGAAGGTTGAACGCGATGGACGCGCGTCCCGCTTTGCTGCGAAGCGCGTGGCCTAAAAGCCAAGGTTGAATGTTGAAGGTTATTGAACGCGATGGACGCGCGTCCCGCTTTGCTGCGAAGCGCGTGGCCGAAAGGCCAAGGTTGAACGCGATGGACGCGCGTCCCGCTTTGCTGCGAAGCGCGTGGCCTAAAAGCCAAGGTTGGTTAAGGCTAGGATTAGCCTAGGGCATTAGCTATCAGCTATTGGTGGTGACTGAACTATAACCAATCCTAAATCAGAGCTATAGCATATTTAAATCCAGCTTTCGCAAATATTTGTGTAAAAATAAAGAAAAGTTACATAACTTAAAAATAGCGGATAAAGGAGTAAAGGGATGGTAGTACTCACTGACCGGGTTCAAAAGCGGCTAACCATAGAGACTAGCGAGATTGCTCCAGATACCACAACTATTCGTTCTTTGGATTGGGATCGCGATCGCTTCGACATCGAATTTGGACTACAAAACGGCACCACGTACAACTCGTATCTGATTCGGGGTGAGAAAATTGCCTTGGTCGATACCTCCCATGAAAAATTCCGCCAGCTATATTTAGATACTCTAACTGGACTAATTAACCCTACCGATATTGATTACCTAATTATCAGCCATACCGAACCAGACCACAGTGGCTTAGTCAAAGATATCCTTGCACTGGCTCCAGATATTACTGTGGTGGGCTCAAAAGTGGCAATCCAGTTCCTGGAAGACTTTGTACATCAACCGTTTCAGCGCCAAATTGTCAAAACTGGTAATCAGCTAGATTTAGGCAATGGGCATATCCTGGATTTTGTTAATGCCCCTAATCTCCATTGGCCCGACACCATGCTCACTTACGATGCCGGGACTAAGGTGCTGTATACTTGTGATGTGTTTGGCATGCACTACTGCTCTGCTAGCACCTATGATGACAACCTCAGCGCTATCGAAGCAGATTATCGATTTTACTACGAATGCCTGATGGCTCCCAATGCCCGTTCAGTGCTATCTGCTCTCAAGCGGATGGATAAGTTGGGAGAGGTGACTACTATTGCTAATGGTCATGGTCCTCTACTGCGCCACAATGTAGAACAACTGGTAGGAAATTACCGCAACTGGAGTCAAGCTAAGGCCAAGGCAGAAAAATCCGTTGTTGTGTTTTATGTCTCAGATTATGGCTATAGCGATCGCATTTCTCAAGCGATCGCCCTAGGGATTACCAAAACTGAGATTGCTGTGGAGATGATGGACCTCAAATCCGCTGACCCCCAAGAGGTTCAGGAAGCGGTCAACCGTGCGGCTGGCATAGTGATTGGCATGGCTCCAGCTACAAACAGCACCACTACAGCAGCAGTTAGCACGGTACTTGCTGCGGTCAAATCCAAGCAATCCTTTGGTCTGTTTGAATCCTATGGGGAAGATGACGAACCGATTGACCCCCTACGCAGTCAATTGAGAAGCCTAGGACTCAAAGAAGCCTTTCCTGGGATTCGCATCAAAGACACTCCTAGTGAAACCACTTACAAGCTTTGTGAAGAAGCGGGTACTGACATCGGGCAATGGTTGAGTCGCGATCGCTTGATCAAGAACATGAAATCCCTAGATACAGACCTAGACAAAGCCCTAGGTCGTATCAGTGGTGGGTTATACATCATTACCGCTAAGAAAGGGGATGTCAAGAGTGCGATGTTAGCCTCTTGGGTGAGCCAAGCTAGCTTCGAGCCTCTCGGTTTCACCATTGCTGTAGCCAAAGACCGGGCGATTGAATCCTTGATGCAAGTGGGAGACCGCTTTGTACTCAATGTACTGGAAGAAGGCAACTACCAAGACTTGATGAAACACTTCCTCAAGCGCTTCAAACCTGGTGCTGACCGCTTTGCAGGGGTTAATACACAAACCGCAGAAAACGGTTCCCCGATTCTGAGCGACGCCCTAGCCTATCTAGAGTGTAAAGTTACCACTCGTATGGAGTGTAGTGATCATTGGATTGTTTACTCTACCGTTGACACCGGACGGGTTTCTAAGCCAGAGTCTCTGACTGCTATCCACCATCGGAAAGTGGGAAATCATTACTAAACATTAATAGCAGTTCTAAATGTAATCGGCTAACCTGAACCATGAACACTACAAAACCCCGTGACGTCCAACCTCTCTATATTGCTACCGATACCCTCATATTGCGATCGCGTACTTGGGACCGGCTCAAATTTGAAATCGAATATGCCTTGCAACGAGGCACCACTGCTAATTCTTTTGTCATTAGAGCTGATCAAATCGCCCTATTCGATCCACCAGGAGAATCCTTTACAGAGGTATTTCTCAAAGCATTACAAGAACGCCTTGACCCAAAGCTGATCGATTATGTCATCCTCGGTCACATTAATCCCAATCGCCTGGTTACTCTGAATGCTCTGCTCAAACTTGCTCCTAATATTACCTTTGTTTGTTCCAATCCTGGTGCTAAATCCTTGCGCACTCTGTTTGAGAAACTAGAGGATAAAGCTATTCCAGAACAGGAGCTCAAAATCCTGGTAATGAAAGGGGATGACACTCTCGATTTAGGGAAAGGTCACATCCTAGATTTTATCCCTACCCCTAATCCCCGTTTCCCTGATCAGCTTTGTACCTACGATTCTAAAACTCAAATCCTATTTACAGATAAATTATTTGGTGCTCATGTCTGTGGCGACCAGGTAATGGATGAAGGTTGGAGGGTTTATGACGAAGACCGACGCTATTATTTTGATTGCCTGATGGCACCCCACGCCCGACAGGTGGAAACAGCTTTAGCTAAATTAGATGACTTTGATGCTAAGCTTTATGCTACCGGTCACGGACCTTTGGTGCGCTATGGCTTTCAAGAACTGACTGAATCCTATGGAAAATGGAGTAAGCAACAACAAGCTCAAGAGGCTAATGTTGCCCTAATTTATGCCTCAGCTTACGGCAATACTGGAGCAATTGCCCAAGCGATCGCACGAGGTATCACTAAAGCTGGTGTATCGGTAGAATCCCTTAACTGTGAAGCAGCTGACCCGGAAGAGATTGGCGCTGCTGTGGAGAAAGCAGACGGATTTATCATGGGTTCTCCTACCCTAGGAGGTCACGCACCAACCCAGGTTCAAACCGCTTTGGGTATGGTTTTATCTAGCGCTACTAAAACTAAGCTAGCGGGTGTCTTTGGTTCCTATGGCTGGAGTGGGGAAGCCATAGACCTATTAGAAAGTAAGTTCCGGGATGCGGGTTACAAGTTTGGCTTTGAGACGATTCGGGTCAAATTTAAGCCTACAGACAAAGACCTCAAATACTGTGAAGAAGCCGGTACAGATTTTGCTCAAGCCCTGAAAAAAGCCAAAAAAGCCCGGAAACCCAAGCAACCTGCTGGTGAGTCTTCCGCTGCCCGCACGGAGCAAGCGGTGGGACGGTTGATTGGTTCACTGTGTGTTGTGACTACTAAACAACAAGACCTGACCGGAGCGATGCTAGCTTCCTGGGTAT
>NZ_JAAHIE010000217.1:10182-11377 GCF_010671945.1 Moorena sp. SIO4E2 | reverse complement strand
AGATATCAGCTATCTTTTTTTTCTTCTCAGATTTCACGCTTTCTAATCCAACACCGAGGAAGCAGAAACGCTTACCCATTAATTTTGACAAGGCTTGCATCCTTGATAAATTCCTTGGCCTGTCTTGTAGGTTTAAGGTTCCCCCACCCCAGGCTATGCAGTCACTTTTAAAGAGTAATAAAGTTCTTTTTAGTTTTGATAGTTGTGCATTCCTAAAGAACACAACTTTGTGACTCAAACCTTGGTAATAATTAGTTTGGCAACAGATAAATATTTTTTTGACATTTTTTTTTCTAGCAAAATAATCAGTTAACTGCTTCACAAATAAATCGTCGCCAATATTACCATAGCCGTAATAACCAATCAGGAAAATATTCACACTCTGTCCTTAAGATTCTCTCAATTTTATAGTCATTAATTAACAAGCAAAATGGCCTAAAAAACAAGTGAATTCAGCCAATTAGTTAGACAATAAGGGAGCATCTTAATCAGCGAGTACCATCAAGGTAAACATCCAAGCCAAATGTCGTAAGCATGGACGTAAGTACTCAGGATTTAATGAACTAGTTGAATTGGATGGCTGAATTTTATTTTAAAAGCAATTATAGATATAACTTCAGTAAAATTTTCACAATTCCGCAAAACTTGATGAAAACATTAACTAAACCAGTAACTAGATGAAGCTTTGATGAAAAAGACTTGAATAAAATGCCATTAACACCAAGTTAGAACCAACTGCTTGCTTGGCCTGGGAGTGGATCGACCTTGATGACACTAAACAGCTCATGGATTCGGTGAGCAAGGATGAATCCATGGCTACTGACGATCTAGCGTCTTATGATCTTAATAAGTTACATTTCCATCATCGGCTAATAACTCTATTCCGTTATTGGTGTACCACCCAGCAAGCTTCATGAATTCAAAACTTGAGCTATTTGTAGATTGCGACTGGACCATTCGCCAGCCGAGTGGTCAAGGTCGATTTATCGACCACCCTGACCAGCAAAAAGTGATTGAAGGAGCTGATAAAGCTCTGCAATCTTTCAAAAATGAGGGTTATATTATTTTTGGGGTGACCAATCAGGCTGGAGTTGCAGCCCGACATAAAACCCTGAAAAATTGTATTAAAGAGCAACAGAAAACTCTTAAATTACTTCCCCAGCTCAAAGGAATTATTTTTTGTCCTGACTATGGG
>NZ_JAAHIE010000217.1:0-9643 GCF_010671945.1 Moorena sp. SIO4E2 | reverse complement strand
CCGAGAATGCCAATATACTTGAGGCCCATACTGGCTGCTATTTTTCTACCTCTACGTTCATCTATTATTAGGCGATCTGCATGTAATTCTATCGCTAGCGCAATCGCTTCGGCTTCACCAGGATCCACTTTTTGCCGCAGTGCCTGTACCAAAGCTTGGTTTCTTACCTGCCGCGTTTCTATCCACCCGAATGTCTGGACTTCTTTAGCTCCTGGTACTGCTGGGCCTGCACCAGTCAATTCCAAGGTTACAGCTTGCGGGATTACTATATGCCGGTACAGTTGTTGCAGAAGTTCTAACTGTCTTACAGCAGCCAGACTGGTAATGGGAGAGGTATTGCTGACAATCTTCACAGGCTCTTTAATTCTTCGAGAGTATGCAGGTCTTCTCGAAAATCCTCTACATCATAATGCAGACAAATATTGCGACTGGCAAGGAGTTGTTGAAAATTAATTTGATTCATGCCAGCAAGACGACTAGCATTGCCGAGGGTAAGTTTTTCCTTTTGATACAGCATCACGGCTATCTCCAGCTCTAGCTCGGCTTCTGTCATGCCTGTGGATTGGAAGATATCGTTGGGAATCGTAACGCTCATCGTGCCTCCTCCTAACTTTTGCCTCAATGGTAACACCTACCGATTGACTAGATGGATACCAGGGTATGGTACAAAATCTTTAACCCCATTAAAACCATAGGGGTTAAGCTCAACTATACCGTTGATCATACGTATTGATCATACTTATGAGGTAAAGTCAATTTTATTCCCCCTATTCCCTATTCCCTACTCCCTACTCCCTACTCCCTACTCCCTACTCCCTAAAAACTAGGACGTTTTACCTAACCCAATTTAAAACTGCTAGATGAATCCAACTATTTCTACTATTCCAATTCAGCAACTAACCTCAGGCGATCGCATTTCGCTCCAAGTCTATAAATTCGTTGGCTCCCAACCAGGAAAGAAGGCATATTTACAAGGCAATCTCCATGGTTGTGAAATTGTTGGTAATGCGGTCATTCACCAGTTGATTGACTTTTTGAGCACTCTGGATGACACTCAGCTGACTGGGGAAATCTGGCTGGTTCCTGTTTGTAATCCAGCTAGCACTAATCAGCGTAGTCATTTCTTTGCCACAGGAGGATTCAATCCTTACGATGGTCAAGACTGGAATCGGATCTTTTGGGACTATGAAAAAGAGTGTGATGATTTAGAGGATTTCGCCCAATCTCAACTTAATTTGAACCCTGATGAAATCAGAAATAACTATTTAGCACGGATCCAGTCTAGCTTGAAACAACACTTAGAAGACTGCTACTCTCCGAGGGGATTACCGTTTCGTCACATTTATCGCTATCAACTGCAATCTTTATGTGTAGATGCTAACTATGTGATTGATATCCATAGTTCTACTAATCAAGGACTTGATTTCTTGTATGGCTTCTACTCTCGGGAAAAAAGCGCCAAAGACTTTCTTCTCGATTATGGAATTGTGATGCATGAGGATGAGTATGATGGGGATGCTTTCGATGAGGCATTTATTAAGCCTTGGCAAGGGTTAGAGAAAGCCTTGGCAAAGTTAGGCAGAACCCTTCAGTTTGATATTGAATCATGGACTCTAGAATTGGGTTCTGGGATGCAAATGAATCCAGATTCTGTGAAACGGGGAGTATACGGTATCAAAAACTATTTGTCGAAAAAAGGAATGTTACAATTGCCGGATTTTCCGATAACTGATCCAGACTCCTACCAAATGAAATTAGCATCTAAAGATAACATCGAGAGATACTATGCTCCGGCTGGAGGAATGATTCAATCGAGAGTTGAGTTAGGGAGTGTTGTCAAAGTAGGAGATAGACTTTATCAGCTACTGAGCTTTAATAAAGAAGGAAATCTACCGAATGTAATTGATATCAAGGCTGAGACAGATGGTTTAGTGTTTGATGTTTCAACAAATTATAGTGCAAATCAAGGGGAATATGTGCTATCAATACGGCAATTTGATAGTAAGCATTCAGCCGTCAGCCGTCAGCCATCAGGCTTGGCCTATGGCTGAGAGCTGATAGCTGAGAGCTGATAGCTGAATGTTGACATTTGATAATTCTGTAGGGGTGGGAAACAGTTAATTCAAACTTGGATTGTAATTAGGACTTGGGTTACTCAACATTTTGGCTTTAATTTTACTAACCTAAACTGTTGTGAATTTAAACTGTATAAGCCCGTGAAATCAACTAAAAAATATATATTCCAGTCCCCTTTATCATGCAGGCCTTTTGCCTTTTGCCTTGCTAAAACGCATTTTAAATTCGTTTTAGCTTACTGACTTTCTAAAGCCAAGTATCTTGTCCTTCTGGGGAATCTGAATTAAACCAACTAGCATCTAAATAATTAATTCGAGCAAAAGGACTCAAGGCTGATAACACATGGCGTCCATAACTGCGGCGGTTTACACGATTATCCAAGATGGCAACACAGCCTTGAGTAGCTCTAACTGGTGCCACTGCTCGTTGTAATTCTCTCAATGCTGTTGGTAACAAATACAAACGAAACCAATCCTGACGTTGCTGCTTGTAGTAAGCGACTCGACCAGCAACTAATGGATTTTCCAAAGAGGGAATTGGTAAGGTAGCAATCATCAACAGTTGGGGACGGGGGATTTGAGCTTGATAGGTATGCCAAAATTCCCAGCCACAAATCAAAATACTTCTGTGACTGAGACTGGTGCTTTCTACCTGCACCCGGGAACCAAATTCTGCTGCTAAGACTGCCCCTAGCTGGGCTTTGAGGGGGACATCTCCAACTAAAATAACTACTGGTCTGGTGATGTCAGTACTTAGGGTCAGTAGGGTGCCAATTTCTTGAGTCAGAGCGTTTTGAAATCGCTCTGTATTGGGCATGGGTAGACGATCGGGCAAATACAGTTGAATCTGTCGGTGAGGGGAAAACTTCAAACAGGTTAACTCGCCTAATCCGAGCTGCTGACGGTACACAGAGGCACTTTTCTCTAAATCTAGAGCCCCACCGATTAGCACTACTGGCTGTCTCGACCAAATGGGATTTAAGGCTGTAGCGACTTCTACTGGTGCGCTATATAAGGAAAACTGACCTTGCGATCGCGCAACGGTTGCCCACATTAGCTGACCTGACTGCTGCCAGCAGTCCCAAAAATCTTTCCAGGGTTCCAGCAGATACAGGGATTGTGCTTCAGTGCTGAGGGAACTTAGTCGATCAAATAGCTGTTCCAAGCCATCTTGCTGATCAGCTTCAATCACGTAGCACTCATAGGGGTTAGCAGGGCGCTGAAATAAGGCTTTGGTTAGCTTTACCCGCACATCCCGAATCAAATCAGCCTCTTGTGGATGGGCTTGCATCAGTGCGTCCCAGTCTTGGGGCTGGATGCAGCCTTTAAGTTGGTTACTAGTCCAAGATTCTAGGTCATCCACACCATCAATCACAGTAGGGATGTGATTAGGAAACCAGCCCTTGTGCTTCAAGCGGTCTGTTAGCCACGATTCTGGTGAGGTAATCAACAGTCCTTGGAACGGTTGATCGGGAAACCTATCACTGTTATGAATTACCTTATCGCTACCAAACCACTGTTGTAAAAGCGGAATTTCCTTTTGCAGCAACCATTCTTGTATCCATAAGGGTGCTACTACGATCACAGGTCCAGACCAAACCAGGGCTGGTGCCAGGTAACTCAGGCGATAGGAAGACTGTAGAGAGGTTTCCTGCAAGGGTTCTAAACCGGTCTGTATCAAAGCAGAACGCCCTAACCGCAAGGCTCGTGCCACTAGCCTCGCCATAGTCAATTGGTGAGGCCAATTGGGTTGACCCTGCGATCGCAAAAAATCCCGTAACGAGGAATGAACTTTGACTTCAATCAAACTAGCATTCAACGGCTTTGCCTCGTTAAACTGAGCAATAAGCACTTATACTGTGATCTTAAATCATGTCTTGGGCAAAAATCGTGAAAGACTAGACAAGCATAGATGGGATTAGGCTGCATCGAAGCCAGGGGTAGTAGTTCAGAATTTTCCTGATTTCCCAGTAACTATTGACATGAGGCGATTACCCTTGCTAGGGTAGTATCAGTAAAAAGAAATTGCCAAACTTTTATAGCTAACGCCCCAAAAAGACATGTTCAGCCCCAGCTATTACTTTTATTTTTGGTTTAGGAAGGTTCACCGGAGGTGACGATAGTTCCATATGGAACCCCCCGGTGGACCGCAGCAATATAATCTGCGGTCCTTTGTTTTTTTAGGTAAAGCAGCGACAAGAGCAAGACATGACCACCTACCTTTACAACATTTACGGCTTTTACTTTTTTTGGCCCAGAAATCGTTCCGGGTAGTTAGGTCGTGCCAACCTTTCACAGCAACCCGGTTCCTTGAAGGTTCCGGGTTTTTTTTATGTCCATATCTGTAACTAAATCTGTAACTAAGGAGTCCATAACCATGTTGAACGCTAAATTAGCATTAGCTACTAACCCCAATCACCAAACCATCGTTAGACTCTCAGAACAAGTTGTCTTCGGTGGTTCAGAACTGGTGATTATTGGTGGTCCATGTACCGTAGAAAGTCACGCCCAGATGGAAACAGTGGCTACTAAACTTAAAGCTGCCCCGGTACAAGCATTGCGGGGAGGTGCCTTCAAACCGCGCACCTCCCCGTACTCTTTCCAAGGGCTAGGACTAGCAGGACTAGAAATTTTGTCTGATATCGGCAGGCGTCACCAAATCCCAGTAGTGACGGAGGTGATGTCGATTGGGCAAATTGAATCTATTGCTAACCACGCTGATCTGCTTCAGGTAGGTAGTCGCAATATGCAAAACTTTGACTTACTCAAAGCCTTGGGTAAGCAAGACTTGCCGATACTGCTAAAGCGGGGACTAGCTGCTACTGTTGAGGAATTCGTCATGGCAGCGGAATATATCCTCAGTCACGGTAACTCTCAGGTGGTGTTGTGTGAACGAGGTATTCGCAGTTTCGATAACTATACCCGCAATATCTTAGATTTAGGAGCAGTAGTAGCACTCAAGCAGTTGACTCACTTGCCAGTGATTGTAGACCCTTCCCATGCTGTGGGTAAGCGGGAATTAGTGGCACCTCTGGCAAAAGCTGCAGTGGCCGCTGGTGCAGATGGACTGATTATTGAATGTCATCCGGAACCAGAAAAATCTGTTTCTGATGCTAGACAGGCGCTTTCTATCGAAGCAATGGTGGATTTGGTTCATAGCTTAAAGCCGGTGGCAGCAGCAGTGGGACGACAGATTGTAGAACCTGTCACTCTTCCGGAGTTAGCGATTGACCTTGGCCAAAAGGCCACGCTACGCGAACGGTCACGCTACGCGAACGCATCTTAAGCAGAAACGACAATTTTTATTTATAGCGCTACTTGAGGTGGAATAGGGAACTTCGGACAAGGGAACAGGGAATGATTTAGCGTGGTCTTATAGCGCTGCATCGCTCTTTCCTACTGTTACCTGTTCCCTATTCCCTGTTACCTATTCCCATCAATGGTAGTTTCACATCTTAAATGAAAATGCTAGATTAGCCATCATTCTCCTAGCATCTGCAATTTGTATAAACTAGCGTATAATCCGTTTTGCTCTAACAATTCCTCATGGCTTCCCGACTCTACTAACTCTCCTCGCTTGAGTACCAGAATCCGGTCTACATTACGAATAGTGGACAGCCGGTGGGCAATAATAATTGCAGTCCGCTGTTCTAACAGCCGTTCCAACGCTTCTTGAATCAGAGCCTCGGTAGCCACATCTAAACTAGCTGTTGCCTCATCCAGCACCAAGATTTGGGGGTTACGAATTGCAGCACGAGCAAAGGCTAACAATTGTTTTTGGCCAGCAGACAGATTAGTTCCTCGCTCTCGCAGCTGGGTATCGTAGCTTTGGGGCAGTTTTTCGATAAAGCTAGCCACATTCGTCACCTCCGCTGAGGTTTTAATTGCCTCAATGGAGTAGGTTTCTCCTAAGGAAATATTACTCTTAACATCACCAGCAAAAAGAAATCCCTCCTGAAGGATGACCCCGATGTGGCGTCGTAGTTCTGCCTGGGGTAAATCCCGAATATCAATCCCATCTACGAGAATTCTCCCTTGGCTTGGTTCATAGAGGCGGCAGAGCAACCGAATAATGGAACTTTTACCCGCACCGGTCGGACCAACTAAAGCAACTTTTTCCCCTGGATGAATGGTAAAGTGCAAGTCTTTGAGAACATATTCATCTTCTTTGTAAGCAAACCAAACGTGTTCAAAGCAAATCTCTCCGTTTAGGGTTGTTCCCGTAGCGTGACCGTTGGTCAAAGGTTGTTCCCGTAGCGTGGCCTTTTGGCCAAGGTTAGACGGTTGTTCGGTATAACCATTGCCCAAGGATAAGTTAGAAGAGTGATGGGCTAGATCACCATTCAAGCTGCTTGGAGGCTTTATCGGTAAATCCCCAGATTGTTTCCGGTCTTGTTTCCCTCCCTCAAACTCTGGAGAACTTGCCACCTGCAACCGTCTGACCTGCAACCCTTCGGGGTCACGAATTTCAATGGTTTCATTCATAATGTCACTGATGCGCTCAATTGCAGTGAAACCAGCTTGGAGCATAGTGAATTTTTCTGAAAACCGACGCAAGGGGTCAAATAGCCGCTGAGCATAGAGGATAAAGGCAGACAAATCACCAAAACTCAGGTGATCTTTGAGGATAAAATGACCACCGCTCCACAACACTGCTGCGATCGCTACCAGGGAAATCCACTCTAGGGTTGCTGAAATCGCTGAATCGTGAAAGATGGTTTTGTCTACTTCAGTGACGTATTTTTGGTTAACCGTGCGAAACATCTCGGCATTGTATTGTTCACGGCGAAACAGTTGCACAATATTAATGCCAGAGATGTTTTCTTGCAGCATAGCGTTTAGGGAGGAAAGTTCTTCCCTAGATTTGTAGTTAGCTTTGCGATATTGTTTCTGGAAGTAAATAATGATAGTAGTCACTGGCAGGAGCATTAGCACTAAGATCGATGCCAGTTGCCATTGCACCAAAAACATGGTACTAGCAATGACTATCATGGATAGTAAATCACCCACGATGCCAATGGCACCGGTGGAAAAGACATCGCCTAGGGCTTCCACATCGCTAGTGAGCCTGGTAATCAATTTCCCTACTGGTGTGCGGTCAAAAAATCGCACCGCTAGGGAGGTGACGTGCTCAAATAGGTCTTCCCGGATAGCAGCAGTGATTCGTTGACCTATCTTCACCACCACGAATCCCTGAATCCCAACGAACACTAACCGGATTAGTATGGTTAATAGTAGTATAGAGATCAGAATATTGATGCTCTGTGAGAGAGAGCGCTCTAATAGGAAAGACCAAGTTCGATCTTCTTGACGAATTAAAGAGATTACCTGCCCAACAATTAAGGGTTGAATGGCACTTGCTACGGACAGGGGTATCAATAAAGTAATTGCAATAAATAGCGGGCCTTTGCTGCGACGGGCGTAGGGGACTAGGCGTAGGAAAAGTCTCCAGTCGTTCTCTTGCGTTCGCATTTTTGGAGCTGCCTGTTTACCTGGTGATCTGCTGGTCATCTAACACTAAGGGTGTTAATTTGGTGAACAATATGGTAGCGCAAATAAAATTGAGAGTGCTTTTACTTAACCACGAAGACGCAAAGAACGGGAAGGACGATCGGGGGTTAAACGATAGGAGGATTCTCTCGATTGCTCAATTCTGAGGGTGGGCGATCGCTACTCCAAGCCCACCATACATAGCCACACTGACATTGATAAAACTCTTGCCACTTCCGGCGGTGGTCTTCACCCATCACTGGTGAGGACCGATTAATCCAAACCTTCTCAGCTTCTAGAACAGATGCTCGACAACTAGGACAGCAGAATTCCAAGGCATGGGTGGCTGATTTGGTCCACTGAGGCGGTAAGGGGGCAAAAGCATCCATATATATAGCAATCCTCTCGGGGTCTCGGGGGGTAATAGTTAGCAATAGTTACGTTAATTTGGGATTCTTGATTTCCCTGAGACTATTTTAGGGGTTGTACCATCTATAAATTCCCCTGAATCGGATATTGTTTTAGTTAGCTTGAGGCAGTACCTCTGCCATAGGATCTGGTCGTGCTAGTTCATGGCTGACGATATTGCCTAATTGAAAACACAAGGGCCCATGTCTCATCCGTTATATCTCAATCTTATTTCCTTCTGTGGTATTTTTGCCCTATGTTTCATTGCTTGGCTCAGTTCTGAGCATCGCCGCCTAATTCCTTGGAAAGTGATCATTTTCGGCATTGGTTTACAACTGGTGATGGGACTGTTAATATTCCTGTTTGCCCCCACCCGCCAATTCATCCTCGGCTTGAATGACGCTCTCAATGCTATCTTGGATGCTTCAGAAGCAGGAGCTAGGTTTATGCTCGGTGGTGGTAATTCTGCCTTTGTTCCTGATCCAGAATTGATGGTTGGTCCTGGTCCAGCGGGACGCTGGATTTACCGAGCAGTGGGAACTCCTTACGTTTCTGTCCCAGGGGATCGCCTCACTCCAGATAATCTGAATTTCGGCTTTATTTTTGCCTTCCGCTCCCTACCCCAGGTGGTTTTCTTTTCTGCCTTGATTGCTCTGTTGTATCGACTGCATCTGATCCAGCCAGTGGTTCAGGTCTTTGCCAGACTATTCCGGGCAACTATGAGTATTAGTGGTGCTGAATCCCTATCAGGAGCAGCGAATATTTTTGTAGGGATTGAATCAGCGATCGCAGTCAAGCCATTCTTAGCCGATATGACCCGCAGCGAACTGTGTGCTATTCTTACATGCTGCTTTGGTTCGATTGCTTCAACAGTATTGGCTCTCTATACCAGTTTCTTGCGACCGACTTTCCCCACCATTACTGGTCACTTGATGTCCGCTTCTGTGCTAACTATCCCCGCCTGCTTCGTGATGGCGAAACTGATTGTGCCAGAAACCGATGTGCCCAAAACCTTAGGGAAGGTACCAACAGAGGAAGAAGACCGGAATCAGAAAAAACCTAGCCTCATCGATAGTTTAATTGTGGGAGCATCGGATGGAGTGAGGATGGCTGTGGGAATTGCCGCTGTAGTCATTGCAATCCTAGGCTTAGTCGCACTCGTCAATACTTTTTTTGCTTATTTGGCTAATTTGACTGCTAGTAACAATCCCCTACTACAGCTAATCGGTAATATCTTTAGTGTGATTACCTTAGATAATATCTTTGGGGTACTGTTTTTGCCCTTGACCTTTCTGACTGGTGTTTCCCTAAATTGGCAAGAACTGTGGCAAGCCTCTGTGCTGATCGGTCAACGGTTATTGCAAACCGAGATTCCTTCCTATCTTAAGTTAGCCCAGCTATCAGCCCAGGGATTAATTAGCGATCGCGCTATTTTGATTATCAGCTATGTCCTCTGTGGCTTTGCTCATATTGCCTCCTTTGGCATTTTTGTTGGTGGTTTAGCAAGTCTGGTTCCCGAACGTCGTGCTGACATTAGCGCCATTGGCTGGAAAGCTCTCTGGGCAGCAACTTTAGCTACATACATGACTGGCTGTATTGCTGGTGTGTTTGATTTCGGCAACCCAGCAATTTTGGGAAAATAGTCTCAAGTCAGCAAATGTGAAGTCTAA
>NZ_JAAHIE010000216.1:0-11425 GCF_010671945.1 Moorena sp. SIO4E2 | reverse complement strand
TATAATTGCCTGAACCTAAAAGTATTCAGCCGTTGTTGATAGTTTGGCTGATAGCTGAATGCTTACAGAGGAAAAATGAGTGAGGGATAGAGTTGTTCGGGTTTGGTTTTATTTTTGTTAAAGATGGGAAGACTTAAAATAGAAAACCTAACACTTCATACCCTTAAGGCTGCTTGACTGACAAATCTGGCTTTGTAGTTGGGCTTTCACTATGTTCAACCCAAGGCAGCTTATGGTTTGGTTGGGTTTCGCTACCGCTCAACCGCTCCCTAGGTAAAATCAAGGGTTTTAGAAGTTTTTTCAGTCAATCCGTTGTATTAGACCGCCCTTGGCGCTTAAACGTGGCGCTTAAATTAATAGTTATCTGGCAAATATTGGAGACAATAAATGGTATTAGAAAATCTCGACAACGTCCCCTGGACATCCTTAAAACATGCTTATGGAGGGGCAGAAGATACACCAAAGTATTTGCGGCTCCTTACTTCTTCAAATCCATCAGACCAAGAAAAAGCGTTTAATCACCTCTACTCAACTCTCTATTATCAAGGATCAGTCTATACCGCAGCAGTTGCCGCTGTTCCTTTTATGATAGAAATTTTGCAGGAATCCACTATTAAACACAAGCATTTTACCCTTGATTTGCTGTCTAGTTTAGCAGCGGTGGGGAGTTTTCACAATAACCACCAACATCTTTTCTTGTTTAAAGACGTGCGTGAAACCCCAGAGTTTAAAGCCAGGTTTCAAGAGGAACTTAACTGGGTTGCTGACTTACGTACTGAATTAGAAAAACATCTCCCTGTTTATTGTCTGATGCTCGATGATAACGAGAAGTTGAACCGCCTTTATGTATCTCATCTACTCTCAGTTTTACCTGACTTGCGTGAGCGCTCTATTCCTGAACTGATTAACCACCTAAAAACAGAAAATGATCCACAAGTACGAGCCAATATATTACATGTCTTAGGAAAACTTGATTATGCAAATCAGCAAGCTTTGTTTGAGGAATTTTGGCGGAGCGAAAAAAACAGACTTCCACAATGCGTTGCCCTGGCATGGTTTACTACCTGTTCTGGGGTACAGACTCCTGAGGAGGCACTTAACGCCCTAGTGGAAATATTGTTAACTGCTGATGAGGGAATGATTGGTGAATATGAAGAATTACCAAGTGTGGGACGATTCACCCCTAACATGGCAATTCCTGTTGCAATAGCAAGTTCTAAATATGCAGAGCGTATTTTACCGTGGTACACCAAGCAAGTGATGAGGAGTAATTTTGTAGGAGATAATTTTGGAATTGGCTTATTAGTAGTGGCACTAAGGCCACAAGGAAAAATAGCGAATATAAATCACCTTTCTGGATCCCAATGTCAGGCTATTATAGCAATTGCCAAAAAAGCTTGGCTAACTCCAAATTCGATTTACGGTAACATGATCGATGTGCTTAGAATGTTCGGCTTACCAGATACAAAAGAAGAGATAGATCAACTAGTTAGGCTCAATCTAAATCGCTCCCATGGATAGACCAGCTAACACTGCGTCGAATCGGAACGCGATCACCAGGCTGATTTGGTTTTGTGGTGGCAAATGACTGAAGTCGTTCCGATAGCTGTAGCAACCTGAAATCTATTATCCCTTATGATTGGAATTGTGATAATCTCCCACAGTGCTAAGCTAGCAGCTGGGGTCAAGGAATTAGCTGAACAGATGGTTCAGACCTCAGTACCGATTGCGATCGCAGCGGGTATTGATGACCCAGAAAATCCCTTTGGTACCGATGTGCTGCAAGTCCAAGCTGCCATTGAGTCGGTTTACTCCGATGCTGGGGTAGTAGTATTGATGGATCTAGGTAGTGCAGTGCTGAGTGCGGAAATGGCACTGGAGTTTCTGGATGAAGAGCAGAAAAGCAAGGTAAGATTGTGCGAAGCTCCTTTAGTGGAAGGTGCGATCGCAGCCGTTGTCCAAGCTGCGGCTGGTGGTGATATCGACCAAGGGATTGGATTAGCTAGATCAGCCTTGATCGGTGACACTTGATACTTTAGTTGGGATTCCCGCTACTGGTAGGGTTTCAGCACACAGTCCAAGTAAGCATTCAGCTGTCAGCGGTCAGCTGTCAGCAGATGTAACTCAGCATTATTCCAATGCTTACCTGTTTTATTAAAAAGCTGTTCCCGTGGCCTGCCCATAAACTGATAGCTGATAGCTGATGGCTGATAGCTGATAGCTGATAGCAGTCGCCAGGGCAGTTAGGACATGACAAAAGTCTCACACCCTTTGTAAGCGCAAGAGTTTTACTTCTGACAAATGACTTCTGACAAATGACTTCTGCTATACCAGTCCAATTTCTTGATCAAAATCAATGACAAACCCCATGAACTATGGGAAGGACTGCTTTTGTCTGTCTTTAGACATAGAGTTTAGTTATCGATATTTAACCATTTAGATAGAGTAAAAATAATCAAAAATTTTATTAAAATAAAATTTTTGATTATTTTTACTACCTAAATAGCCTAATCAGGACGTGATTGGTAATTTATTAACCTTGGTATGTTGAAGGTTAAAAGTTGAAGCTTAAAGGTTAATGTGTAGTGGAGAGTTCAAGTTAGTTAAGAAAAAGAGGATAAAAAGAGAAAAAAAGGCTAAAAAAAAATTTAATAAACAATCCCAACTCAAGCTCTGACTGCACTTGAAGGATTAAGTTGACCAACCTAACTTGTTTTACTAGAACGAGTATGGAATACTTAATTTTGGTGCATCAACAGGACTTATGCTGGCAACAAACCTCAGTTCTCATCCCCCATCGGGCGAAAATGCTGAAAACGATACCGCTTTTTGGGTCGAGTCGCTCCTGGAAAAACTGTCTGATGGCGATAGCAGCGCCTTTTGGCCCCTGTGGGAACACTATAAAGACTATCTTTACCATCGCTGCTTGAGCTGGATGGGGGGTAATACCACTGAAGCACAAGATACTCTTTCTGAGATGATGGTCAAGGCTTGGGAAAAATTGCCCAAATTTGCCGCAAAGATTACCAATCTCAAAGGATGGCTGACCAAATTTGCCCATAACTTCTGTATAGACCGACATCGAGAAAACAACTCTGGGGCAGTAGGAATAGAAAACCTGGAAGGGATGGCAGTGCCAGAGGGGAATGGGTTGGTTACGGAATTCGATAGCCCAGATTTAGTTGTAGAAAAGAACGAACTATTAGAGGTAATCCAAAGTGCTCTAGAGGATTTGCCGGAGAATCAGCGCCAGGTATGTGTCTTGCGCTTTGAGCAGGAGTTGTCTCACCAAGAGATAGCTCAACGACTGGCAATTTCCAACGATAGCGTTCGTAAACGCATCCAACGAGCTAGGGGGATACTGCAAAAGCGGTTAACTAAGTATCGGGCCGGGTTGGATCAGAAGGCTTACGGGGAGATCGCCAAATTGCAGGAGATTAGGGGAGTAGAAGAGCAGGAGAGTAAGGAAGAAAAAGACAGAGAAAGCGATGTAACTCCCTCAAACCAAGAGATAGGAAAAGGGGAGCAGGAGAAAACTGAAAATTCGGAGTCTTTAAGGCAGATGCCAGTGTCGGAGTCTGTTTCAGTCGAAGAGCCTTATAAGGATTTAGACAAAACGGGAGTAGAGATAACTTCACTGGATAAGCCAGATTTGGCAGTTAAGCCAGCAGTGGAGATAACGTCACTGGATAAGCCAGCATTGGCAGTTGAGCCACTATCTGAACTACCAAAAGTAATCCCAATTAAAAAAGAGCCCAGAAGTAGGGACAGCAAAAACCAGCAAATTTTAAGCAGACCAAGAAGCTCCCAGGCATTACTCCCCTTGGCTGGAAAATCACTATTGGGGAGTACTCCAAATCCCCAATCAAATCACGGGAGCGATCGCAATCCTATCCAGAGCCATGGCGTTAAACTGCTTACGCCCCAAGAGATAGGAATTTCTCCACCACCGCGAGAGCATCGGAGCATTCAAGCACCAATAGCAAAGGATATTTCCCAATTTCCCATCCTGATTTTGGCGACAATTGTGTCTTGGTGGGGCACTCTCAAAACGAAGGTAGAGCCAAGCTGGAATCAGAGGTCACATACAGGGAATAGAGGCCCGCCAGATCAGCTTTCATTTCTGGTCATGGCTAATTTGCTCATAGCAGCTCAAGGGCATTACCTAGAGTAGCTACTAATAAAAGGTAAGCATTCAGAAGTCAGCGGTCAGCCGTAAGCCATAGTCCTTTGACTGATGGCTGATAGCTGTTCCCTTAGCGTGCGCGTAGCCCATAGGCTGATAGCTGAATGCTTACAAGAAAGGCTGGTGTGTTTTTTCACAACCAGCTAGTATTCCCATGACAAAAAGCCAAACAAAAAACGGTAAAAAAGTTCCTTCAAAGCTTTAACAAACAGCAGAGAAGGGATAATATCCTCATGGCTATGAGCACTGGTAAAAAGCCAACTAGCCAAAGGAACAATCCCCACAAAAAAGACATATATCAAGGAAAAAACAGGGAATAAAAATTTATCCGTCGCCAGTCACAAAAGAGTTAATTGCTCCGTCATAGAAATGTCAGGTAAAACTGAGGAAGTGGAAGCAGGTCAAAGTCAGGTAAAACTCAGGGCAAACGCAGTACATGCTGGCGGTGCCAAGATTTCAGAGGTCGAGTCCTGTTTTTAATCAATTGATGAAATCCTTACTGGATAAGGGTTTTGTAATTTAGATGCGTTGGATTAGCCATTTGGGAGATCCAAGCCATGATCACCGAAGCAGGCAGTCCTTTCAGTACCTGTACCGTACTGTTAGCTCAGATGACCGCCAGCATAATGAAGTTTACTTGACTTTATCCCTGAAACATAATTAGTATTTTTCTCAAAAAAAAACAATACCAATTCATAGGATCCTTAACATTGAGTAACAAGTATTCTGCAACATTCCTGGAGCGAGGCGGTTTAGAGGACGAAAATATCGACCTCTTCACCGGCAAAATTAATTTCACCATTCCTCTAGCCACGTTGGATGGGATTAGTCCTCAATACCAGGTGGTTTTAAACTACAGATATAACAATAGCCACAAACTGCTTTTCCAAAAGTGGAATCGATTTTGGGAATCAGGCTGGCTGGGTGTGGGCTGGTCGATCAGTCAACCGGATAAGATCTTCCGCATGAAGCTTTCATCGAAGCAAGGTTTCGAGCATGGGACTCACCTCGATGAAATCATTTACTGGGTCAGGAACGGTAGTTTTTCCCAGTTGATGGTCGAAGAAATAACACCAGGACCGGGCATTCAACTCCATATCACCTATCGCCTCAGAGAAGACCTCTCGATCAAAATCATCCGCCACATCTACGATGGTTACTATGATGGTGACGGCGAATGGGAAATTATCTATCCCACTGGGGATACATACCACTTCCGCCCAGAGGAGGGTTTGGAAGACACAGAAAATCCCTCCGCTGAATATCTTCAGACCAAGCAAGTCCTCGAAGAAGTGAAGCACTTGACAGGTGAAGTCGCTTCTGCCTCAGCGGAAAAAGAAGTGTTTTGGGAACACCCTCACGGTAGTAGTCCCCACCGTTACTACAGTCAATTTATTTCTGTGGATGGAGAAAACCAACAACAGTGGATTCGGGCATGGAATTTAACCAGTATTGAGGATATTTACGGAAATAAAACCGTATTTTCCTATGCCCAAGAAATTCAGCCAGTCGGGAGAGGTGAGAACAATCAGACCAGTACTATCTATAGTTACCTATACCGGGTAGCAAACGCTAATGGCGACAAACTGGTAATCAATTATCTACCTAAAGATCGTTCGGAAATCAACAAGCAACACCTGATTTCAGAAGAACCCAATGGCTATCAAGAACGACTTCAGAAATTAAAAATTGCCTCTGTCGATCTGGTGAGTCAAGGTCGAATCCTCAGAAAACAACTCGAAGAAGGACAGATTAAAGCAGACACGCTTTACGCGAAAAGAGTCTTGTCCAAAATCAAAACTTTGGAGTACGGTCAAACTCAAACCAACTTTGTGCAGATCGAACCAGACCTCGCTTTTACGTATTACACCGAAGCCGATGGTGTAGATAACAACGCTGATAATAGTAGTACCGAACTTCCTTTTTACAAAGATGGTGCCTTATTTGGCGCGCTTAAGACGATAACTGACCCCCTAGGTTGCCAAACACTCTACACCTATGGAGAACAAGAACTCGACGTTGAAAGGAATATCTCCTTTGATGAAAATACCGGTCTTTCAGAGATCGAACATCAATCCGAATCGAATTACCTATTAGTCACGGGTAAGAACAATAGTGGCGAAAAAGAACTCCGCATCCATTACTGGACAAACGACGGCTGGGAGACACAAACCCTTCACACTGAACCCTCTTCTGAGAACCCCAGAAGCTTGTTTGCACCGGGAAGGTTAGTGACTTCCGACGACACCATTGCGTTTTCAGCCAACGATCGTAAAGTTAAAATTTATGAGTTAGACAAGAAAACGGGTGCTAAATGGGAGCAGACGATTACCGTCGATCCACCCCCCAACGACGATAACTCCTCAATGCCGTCAGATATCGTCCCAGTGCTTTCCTTGAACGAGAATTATCTCGCCATTTTTTATCCTCGCGCCACGATCGATGAAAATAACGGCCAGAGGCGGCAAACCATTCACATTCTACCCAGAGACCATGCCAAAGAAACTTGGACCGACCAACCCAATCGGATCTATACATCCAGTACTTTTCCAATCTATACACCCGTCGATCAGGTTAGGGAATACCAGATTGCCACTCGGAATCGGTTAGTTTGTGTCGTTCAGTTAACCTGTGCCGGGGGGAGTGACGCTGACGAGACCAAATACCCACTAAAAATCGGTTACGTTTTCTTTAACTTAGACAATGATTATACCTATTACAGCTATCCAGGGACGACCAGTATCACTGGTTCTTATCTCTATGACTCGGGGAGTAACACATACTGTAATGCCGGTGGATACGTCAAACAAGAGGGCTTTAATTCCCTGACCATCATGGACAATTTCATCGCCATTAACTATACCACTATCCCGAAGTACAACAGTGGCGATTTAAATTATGAGTTCAACTTCGGTCAGGTTTTGTCCTACGAGCTTGAGGGCCGGGATGATTGGAAGGTCAGCCCCCATCCCATTCAAGAGGATATTAACAATCGCAATTTCCCGCAATCCGGGAACAGTCCCAGGTGTTATTATGTCCCTAACTTCTCTTTAGTGACGGACTCTCAGTTTCTGGGATGCTCCTATTCCATTGGGATTGCTCAGAATATCAGCGATGGTAATCCCGAATACGATGATGATGAGAGAAGGGAATATCAACACTTCCAAACAGTAACGTTCTTTTATACCTATGACGGGAAGGAGTGGAAAAAAACTGAATACGACGGTGTTGACTGGCATCCACTAAGTCGGGTCAATCAATCATTGACATTTTATAATGTGGGTCTGAGTCGCCTGCAATATATGGATAAAGGCGTTTTTGCCAAAACTCACCAAGTCAAGCCCAACTCTCACAAAGATCTAGATGCCAAACAAAAAGAATTTTTAGTCTACAAGGAAGATGAAGAAAGATTTCTGGTTAAATACCTGCCCACCATGCCTCTGGAACCCGAAAAGCCAGACAAACCCAAACCCCCTAAAATTGCCGTAATTTTTGGATGGATTACGTTTGGTCTGGAGATCGTGTCCATTGCCCTCGGCATTGCCTTGATTCCAGTCACGGGTGGGGCATCTGGTGTCGCTGCCGGAGTACAGATCACGGGGAAAGTTGCAAAAGGGATAAACAAAGCCATTCAAATCGTTGACACGGTTAATCAGGTCGTCGGTGCGATTGGTTCTGTTGCGACAGCAATCGTTACGAACCAAATGATTAACAACATGATGGATTCTATGGGGGGAGTCGGCGTTTATTCCTCTGGATTCAAGCGGTTTGTCGTTGAACGCAACGCTATACTATATCGCAATAATCAAGGAGACTTTGAAATTACCAGCGATCGCTTGGAAGCAGGAACCAGCGGGGAATTAACCTACCATAGCTTTTTTGCCCCTGAAGACGACTTTATTCCCTTTGTCATTGAGATAGAAGACAATCAGTCCATTCTCTACTTCAAAATTTTAAGAAACAACAAACTTTTGGATCGGCCCATTGAAGTAGAAAAAATCCCGAGCAATCAACAAAAAATGGTTGTATCTGGCGGGTCTAGCAACGTTATTCTTTACAATGGTTGCCATGAACCTCAATATGAAGATGATAGTCGCTGTAGTGGGACTCAGCCCAGGTCTTACAAAATTTTTAAATTCTACGACGAGGCACTCAAAGGTAAGATCGTCGATTACGTCGTCAGCAAAACCACAACGATTCTGGACAACGAAAGAGAATTCCCAACTGATTACGAATACGCTTCAGCCAAAGCCCTTTTCGGGATTGGGATAGGAGGATTCTATAAAGAGGTCACAGTATACCCAGGGGGAACCGATTCGGGTGAATACAAAAAGTACTATTTCTACAATGGCAACGAGGAAGATTCTGAATTAATTGAGGTGGAAAATGAGTAAGCAACCAATTAATGAGTATGGTCAATTTGTCAGGGGCAGTTTGCACAAAGTAGAAGTTTATGTCAACGATACTGCTAAGCAGACTGAAGAGTATACTTATAAGCTCAAAAAGCAGACTGATACCGATAGCTATACCAGTCTCAAGCAAGAAGATACTCTAGAATATGATGACGGTACAGTTGCTCGTCAACAAAGCTACATCTACAACAGCAGAGATCAGATCCAGGAAGTCGTGGAATCTGCTTATGATTATCAGCAGGACAATGTTACTGTTGACACCTTCCACATCCAGCACACCAAATATCTTTGGGAAAATTTTCAGGACCAGCCAGACCACGAGATTTTCCAAAGAAATATGCTCAGTTTGCCAGATGAATCGATCCGCATTACGGCTGAAGGAAATCCCGATGCTGTCAAAAGTCAAACGGGTCAGAAATACATCTATATAGATACTAACAATTCCTACTACCAACAGGAATTGCTCGTATCGATTTCCTCAGATCCAAGAGATTGGGGAGATGAAAATTGGCGAAAAGTAGAAGAGGTAGAGGAAAGAGACCCTCAAACGAAGTTCCCCATCCTAAAATCTCTTCATGGTCTCAACCAAAGTGGAACCGAAGCTCCTTCCTATACGAGAATTATTCCTGCTGTTGTCGATTCCGACAGCAGGAGGAGTCGCGATAAGGTGGTGGCAACAGTCGTTAGTAAGAGCGATCGCGATTTCTTCTATCTCCCCATCGCTAAATATGAGGAACATTATTTGGATGAAGGCGTTTGGAGTATTACTAATGGTGCTATTATCGCCAACACCAACTCTAAGTTTAGGAACAATGTCGTCACATCCGTCAGTGGGGAGTACCGTATTGCCTTTTTGAAAACAGGAGACCTTTCTTCGGAGAAAAAATACGTCATTTGTGGATGGATTAATCCGGGCAACAATGGCATTAATTTGGTCATGAATGGGGAAACGATCCCCCTAACTGACGAAACGGGCGATGTTTGGGTTTATTTTGAAACGCCGATCGAAGAGGGTTCTAGTCAACTCGAAATTGTCGGTAATCCCTTATCAATGGTGGACTACCTGTGGATCGCTGCTGTAGATTGTGACTTCTCGATCAATGCCTTTTCTAATTCTCTAGACGAACATATTGCGACCATCAGAAAGAACGGTTTAGTCGATTACCGCATCTATAACGACAGGAACAGTTTGTGCGATCGCTTTACCATGTCCTCTGAAGGCAAAATTTTTGACTACGAAATTAGTCTTTTCAGTTTCAGTCGCTTCGATAACCATGCCATTTACCCCGCAGCAGCACAAACCGGGGATTTCGATCCCGCACATCCTAACTATAGTCTTCAAATTTCCTTTGTAGAGGACGGCTTTTATCTTCCCAACTTTTCCCTCGCTAGTCTGAATACAGCGGAGTTTGGTTTGAAAGTGCAAAATTTTAACTATGGTAACGATGAGTTCGGAATTGTAGCCCTGGACCAAGATAACCAGCTATTGTTCTCCTTAACCTTCGTCAAAAACACCGAACAGCCTTTGCGTCAAGGTTATTATACCTTCACGACCGCGAATGACGAAACCCTGAAAACCCCACTCGAGTTGGCAGCGCGGGAGTGGTTGTTAGTCGTCACTCGGGGGGTATTCTTCTTTTTTGGCGATGGCAAGTTACTGCTTTCATCCAAAACAGTTGACTTTACAGCAGCCACTTCTGTAAATTTAGGTCCCTATAATACCAGTGAATTTAGGGATGCCTTCGTTTTCAAAAAACCAGTTATCAGCACTATCTTCATCGATTCCAAAGGACGGGCCCGTCAAGCACAGAGTTTAAGTATTGACTACGAAACCGAAAAACTAACGGATGTCGTCATTAAGGAATTTATCTATGACGGTTTTGGTCATCAAATCATTGTCACCAAAAACGCTAAAGCTAGTTCTAGAGATGAAGAACTGTTTGCATTCCGAGATAACTTCATTGATGACATTCAAGACAACGGATTCTTAACGGGTGAATTGAAAGACTTATTACTGGATATGGATTTTGGTGACTTTGACACTTCCTTGCCTTATGTCAGGTTTGCCTATGATGGACTGCTTAACCGCAATACCCTTGATACTCTGCGTCAAGGTTTTCCTTACAATTTCAACTCTGACTATCAGAAAGACTCATCTTATAACGGTGAGGCAGAATTAAACGAATTGAGGGCAGCCGGGGGGATCCCTAGCACGCGCCCCCTCAGAGGAATCACTCAAAAAGTCCCCCTGGATGGCGAACAAAAGATTCACTATTCCTTCTTGAGTGGTGCCCAAGGCGAGTTTCTCGTTAGCCAAATCAAACTGGATGACAACAACAAAATTGTTTGGAAAAACCAATCTCAGTGGGAAAACTCCCAACAAGTCCTGAAGACGTTAGCACCTCAAGATGGTTTAGAAAGTACCGTAACCGTAGCGAACTCTGACAGAAGGCAGATTGAATGGCAAGATCCTGACCAATCCGGTACAACCTATGTCATCAAAGATTATTTCAACAGGATTCGATTCACCAACGATGCCGACGAACGCAAATGGCGATACTTTAAATACGATCAGTTAGGACGAGTTTGTGAAGTCGGCATTCTCAAAGATGTAGATACTATGCCGCCTGGGGAAGTCCCCAATTACTTGCTCGATCGAGCCAACAATACAGACTATCCCTCCACAAGCAGTGAAGGTGAAAGTCTGACCGAATACTATTACGACATGGATGATTTCCGGGAGGGATATGATGACTAAAGTGACTAAAAACTTACAGGGTCGCTTAGCTCGAGTTAAGCATCGGGATAGCCTCGAAGATAACTGGGT
>NZ_JAAHIE010000215.1:0-11442 GCF_010671945.1 Moorena sp. SIO4E2 | reverse complement strand
ACTGATCAAACACTTGTTGTGCTTTAGCTAAAGCTACCGGCTGAGCAGTTTTTGAACTTTCTTTCAAGGTCTTGCCACGGCGTCCATAGCGAAAGTTAACGATATACTGCTCGTTACCGAAATCACACAGATCGACTTCGTAGATTTTATCTGAGTTACCAGCTTGATAATGGAGCGTAGTGCGTTTGATCAGTTTCATAGGACATCCTAGAAGCAATATTGCTATCCATCTTTAGCGTGTTATAGAACCCATTTGATATCTAGTTAACCAGTGACAAGTCTTTTGAGCATCAGTTTGATCAACGAAATATTAACCTTAGTTCTAGCATAGTAAGCATTCAGCTGTCAGCTGTCAGCCGTCAGCTGAGTCGTAATTGCTAGAATATAAACATGGTAACTGGTGTAACCGATATAATAATTTTTATAACGTTTTAATTATAATTGTTGGAGCATAACCCTGACCGGATGTTGATAGCGATTAGCTAATTAAAAAGCTAATAAAAAAACGGTAAAGTTCTAGTTTAATCCAAGTCTTTACCGAATTCTATCCTATATTTTTTGACTAGTACAGCTTAGCTGCACTGGTTTGTAAGGATTTTCTATTTTTAGCAATTTTGCTGTTTATAGAAGTCCTATACTTATAGCGTTTATCGCAGTTATGAGGTACACTATTCTTTGACACTCATTCCCTTAAAACCATCTTTACTATTGCCTTCTGCCTTCTGCCTTCTGCCTTAAAAAGATCAGCTTTGTCATCAAACGTCGCTGAGAATTGCTATACATGATCAGCACAACTCCTGAATAACCGTTATGAGTGCTACAGAAAACTCTACCTAGACTGGTTCTGAGATTTGAATTGCCAATGCTTGTTCCATATCCAGCTCCAGCTCCTTCAAGTAATGGTCCAAATTCCAGGAGAGCTTGTAGTCGCGAGCGAGCAGTTCAATGCCACAAATTGCTTCAGATACTGTCTCAAAGCTGACCTTAACCTCCATCCCAATTTGTTTGCTGATAGCATGAATAAGCTGGGAACGCTTTTCTGGGGAAATTGCAAAAGTACTACGAATCAACAGTTCATTTCCTGGATTTGGGGTTGAGGAGGAAGAACGCATCATCTGTAGCTGGGAATCATCAAGGTGATCAAGACGTTCGATGAAAGTTTCTAGGATTTGCTCTTCCAAGTCTACATTGGCAAGATCCCCCAAAACACGACGAGCTATCCTAGTAATCTGCTGACCTGCTCGTTGTCGTAGCTCCTGTAAAAAAGTCTGTTTTTCCAGCTCTAGTGCCTCGTACCATTTTGCTCCCATGGTATCAACCTCAGAGCGTGCCTGTTTCATTAACACTTGACGCTCTTGCTCAACCTCCTGTTTGGCGCGGTTGAGCAGTTTTTCTCGTTGCTGATCTAGTTGTTTTTGTTTTTGGTGATAAAGGTCGGCTTCCCGTTGGGCGTCTTCAGCCCTTGCTGCTGCTTCCTGGAGACGAGTGGTAATTTTTTGCTCTCGTTTTTCCATTGCTTTGGTAATCGGACCATAGAGGAAGTGCTTGAGAAGAGCAACAAGGATGAGAAAGTTAATAATTTGGGCAACAGTGATAAACGGATCAATTAGCATGACTTATCCCCCGGCTTGATTCACAACGTAGTTCCAAAAGGGATTGGCAAAAATTATGATCAAAGTGATGACAAAACAGTAAATTGCGGTCGATTCTACCAGGGCCATCCCTACAAATAGGATGCGAGTAATAGTCTTGGCTTCGTCCGGTTGTTGTGCCAGGGAACTTAATGCCTGCGCTAAAGCTCGTCCCTCACCCAAAGCAGGACCAATGGAGCCGATCGCAATTGTTAGTCCCGCCGTCACAATTGATGCCATACCAATTAGTGCAATATTATCCATTTTTGAGTTCTCCTGTTTCCTTATTTTTGCTGTGCTCTACTGTTGTAGCAGCAGCAATGTAAACCATTGCCAGAATAGCGAAGATATAAGCTTGAATCAGTCCCGTTAATAACCCCATTAGCTGCATAATAGTCGGAAAAAACAAAGGCGCAATAGAAAGCAAAATCCCGACAATCATTGTACCGCTCATTACATTGCCAAACAAACGTACTGCTAGTGCCAGAATCCGGGAAAACTCCCCAATAATGTTGAAAGGTAGCATGATTGGATTTGGCTCTAGGTACTGTTTCAGGTAACTCCGTAAGCCCTGCTTACTGATACCGTAGAGGGGAACCGCGAAAAATACGCAGATAGCGAGTGCAGCAGTGGTAGACAGGGAACCGGTGGGAGGTTGATAGCCAGGGATAATACTCAGTACATTGGAAACAGCAATGAATATAAACAGTGTGCCCACAAAGGGCAAGTAAGGCTCTGGTTCCTGTTCACTAACTTCCCGGATTTGGTTGCTAATTCCAAGCACTATAACTTCCAGGAGATTCTGGCCTCCGGAGATAGCAGTTGAGGAGCATAACTTGTGGGTGACGAACCAGGAGAATAGTACCAGAAATGCCATCACAAGCCAGGTAAAAACTAGAGTAGCATTAAGGGTGAACGACCCCCATTGCCAAACAACTATTTGATCTGGAGTCAGATTCATAAATTTTCACGGTGCTTTTTCAGCGCTAACCCTACATCCCACGCCTAAAGAACCCTAAGCTCGTGGGTTTGGCTTGAACTACTATCAAAATATTACGGATTATTATAAATCCTAAGAGACAAGCTAAAAGAAGTATAATTAATTCCGCTCCGAAAAAGCTATCTACAATTAGGTATAAACTACCCAGAACGATCCCTAAGCGCAGCAGCAAGCTGACTATTAACAACAGAAAAGGATGCTTAGTGGTGAGCAGTTGCCGAACCGTTAGCCAGAGACCACCGAAGTAGAACAATCCCATTCCTAAGCCAGCAATAAAAGCCATTGCTATAGCAAGCAAATTGAGGATCATATCAAGTCCGCTTGAAGAGTTCTATCGTCTTCTCAAAAAATCCTGGGTTTGAAACCCTTTTCTGACAAGACTCCTTTTTATATAGCATTTTCATTTGAGATGTGACACTAGGGGGTCTCACCCCCTCAGCCCAGTCAGGCCAACAAGGCTGCTTGTCACCCCATCAGCTGAGAGTCCCTTCCCTACCTGGGAAAAGCTCTTTAATCCTCTCCCATGAATAAGGGTGTTAATGCTCCCGACAGGATATACACACAATGATCAAAAAGTCAATTATCCTAATTGATGACATGCTCTAAGCTATAGTGTTTATCAAAGAAATGAGGTATAGTAATTTATAATATTTACAAATATTTACAAAAATAAAAAATTCAGAAATTCAGAAATTATGTAGGCGTAAACCCTGCCGTAGGTGACTTCTGAACTCCTAAAACCCTAACTAAAATTTGTACCTTAGCATACTGAATAAATGCTATAGTAATAAGTATAGTTGAAGAGATAATATATTATCTCTGTTTCAAGGGAACAGGGAAAATAAAAATGTATTAACCTTTACTTCGACTGCTATAATTATGAACAGGGATTCTGAGCCACTAAAAGCTGTCGTCAATGAAATAGTCAGGGTTTCTGAGCAGATTTTGGCTGACCATCGCGCCCAATTACAAGCTCAGGAGATGGGTACTGTAACGTACCTAGGTAATGGGATTGCTCGTGCCCTAGGTTTACCCAGAGTCAAATCCTCTGAATTGGTGCAGTTTCCAGGGGATCGCCTGGGGATGGCTTTCAACCTAGACTCCGATGAAGTTGGCATTATCCTGCTTGACGAAAGCGAGGGATTGAAAGCAGGTTGTGAAGTCTATCGCACCGGAAGAGTGCTAGATGTTCCTGTGGGTGAGGGATTACTAGGGCGAATTGTGGATGGTACCGGTCGTCCCCTGGATAATCGGGGGAAAGTTTCCACTGTAGAAAGACAACCGATCGAGCGAGAAGCCCCAGCAATTATGGATCGTGCTCCTGTAACTGTACCTCTCCAAACAGGGATTAAGGCGATCGATGCCCTGATTCCCATTGGTCGAGGACAACGAGAGTTGATTCTGGGAGACCGCCAAACTGGAAAAACTGCGATCGCTCTTGATACTATTCTGAATCAAAAAGATAAAGATGTAATTTGTGTTTACTGTGCTATTGGTCAGCGTAGTTCGGCTGTTGCCAAACTGATTGCTGACTTGCGCAAGTATAAAGCGATGGACTATTGCATAGTTGTTGTCGCTGGAGGAGAAACACCGGCTGGATTACAGTACATTACTCCCTATGCTGCTACTACCATGGCAGAATACTTTATGGAGCGGGGACGAGATGTCCTGATCGTGTATGATGATTTGATCCAACATGCCCGTGCTTATCGTGAATTGTCCCTATTGCTGCGTCGTCCTCCTGGTAGAGAAGCTTTTCCAGGTGATATTTTTTATATCCATTCCCGTCTACTGGAACGAGCCACCCATCTGCGCCCCGACCTAGGAGGGGGTTCGTTGACCGCTTTACCGATTGTAGAAACAGAAGCCCAGAATTTATCTGCCTATATCCCTACTAACTTAGTGTCTATTACTGACGGTCAGATTTACCTCACCCCCGACTTGTTTCAAAAAGGTATTTTACCCGCTATAGATGTAGGTAAATCCGTCTCTCGTGTAGGAGGAAAAACCCAGTTACCTGCCTATCGCTCTGTAGCAGGGGCTCTGCGGCTATCCTACTCCCAGTTTGAGGAATTGGAGGCATTCTCTCGCTTTGGAACAAGACTAGATGAGGCAACTCGCCAAAGTCTAGAAAGAGGTCAGCGGGTACGGGAAGTCCTCAAACAACGCCAGTACGAACCGATTCCTGTTGCTGAGCAAATCGTCGTGCTATTAGCTGTTACCCAAGGGCTGTTTGATCGGCTGCCCCTAGAAGAGGTTAGTTCAGCAGAAAGGTCTGTACGTCAGGCTGTAGTCGAACAATTACCCGAGGTATGTCGCCGAATTGAGGTAGGAGAAAAACTGAGTGAGGGCGATCGCCAAGCGCTGTTAAATTTCAGCCAATTAATAAACGATTGATCATGAATTTATGATTTAAAATTATGGTTAACTACTACTTTATTAGGATTATAAAACTATTGCTAATTATCCTAATAAAAGCGGTATATTAATAAGCGGATCTGGTATTAAACCTGTTCCATTCCTTCCAATAACCAATGACCCTTGAAGCCCTAAAACGCAAAATAGACACTGCTAAAGACCTACAATCTGTGGTCAAGACCATGAAAGCAATGGCAGCAGTAAGTATTCGCCAGTATGAAAAGGCTGTGGCATCCCTGACAGAGTATAACCGCACCCTAGAAATGGGAATTCAGATTCTGTTGAAAAACCGCCCTGAAAGCTTAGCCGGGATGAAACCAGTCCCTACCAATTGCCTTGGTATCGTAGTGTTTGGCTCTGACCAGGGTATGTGTGGTCAGTTTAATGAGCGGATTGCTGAGTTTGCCCTACAACAAATCAACAGCTTGGAGAGCTTACCCAATAACCGGATAGTTTTGACTGTGGGTACACGGATTAGGGATCGCTTGGAAGCAGCAGGGCAAAGGAGTGAGAGATGTTTTATAGTACCAGGGTCAATTGCAGGGATCGCACCGATAGTGCAGGAAACGGTGTTGACCCTAGAAGAATGGCGTCGAGAGCGTCAAATCGACCAGATTTTAGTATTTAATAACCGTCCTATCTCTAGCTCTATCTATAGTCCGCACCAACAGCAAATCTTTCCGATTAATATACCCTGGCTGCAGCAGTTGCAGCAGAAAAAGTGGACTTCCCGCACTCTGCCCACATTTACCATGAGTCAAGAACGCTTAATTTCTGCCGTGTTCCGCCAACATTTCTTTGTCTCTCTCTACCGGGCGTGTTGTGAGTCATTAGCGAGCGAAAATGCTAGTCGTCTTGCTTCGATGCAGATTGCAGAAAAAAATATCCAAGAACGTCTGGCTGAACTCCAGGCGGAGTTTAACCATCAACGTCAAACAATAATTACTGAAGAACTCCTCGATATTGTCTCTGGCTTTGAGTCAGTGCGTCAACCCTAATAATATCATCTCCGGTTGAATACTTACACGCTTGCCCGAATCGAAGGCAGAAGGCAGCTATGCTGAAGTCAAAAGTAAAGAAGTAAGGTTTAATCGGAGATGGTTTTTGATTACTAATTATCCGGACATGATATAAGCTAAGCGAACTATGAAGCCAACTATCACAAATCAACAGAAAGACTCAAATCTAGCTACCCAAGGTAAGGTTGTTTCAATTCGAGGCAGTATCATTGATGTTTATTTTCCCCAAGTACTGCCTAAAGTTCACGATTTGCTAAAAGCCGGAAATAATGGCAAAGTTGCCCTCGAGGTTGTCACTTATATCAATTCTGAGTTGGTACGCTCTATCGCCCTGACTCCAACCCAAGGACTGGCACGGGGGTCTGTTGTTATCAATACAGGTCATCCTTTACAAGTTCCAGTGGGAGAACGGTTGCTAGGTCGGATGTTTAATGTTTTTGGAGAGACAGTGGATCGAGAGGAACATTTACAAGGCGGAAATTGGCGCTCAATTCACGCCCATCCTATATCCCTAAATGACCGGGTAACTACTACAGAAATTTTCCAAACGGGCATTAAGGCAATCGATGTCCTTGCTCCCCTAGAAAGAGGTGGCAAAGCTGGTTTATTTGGAGGGGCTGGAGTCGGTAAGACTGTCTTAATTACCGAACTTATCAACAATATGTTTAGTCGTTATGAAGGGGTTAGCATTTTCTGCGGTATTGGGGAGCGGTCCCGGGAAGGAGAGGAGCTTTATCGTGAAATGAAGGAAGCAGGGGTGCTCCAGAACACGGTTATGATCTTCGGGCAAATGAATGAATCCCCTGGTGTTCGTTTCCGAGTGGGACACGCGGCCCTAACCATGGCAGAGTATTTCCGCGATAATAACAAAAACGTGCTGCTGATGATCGACAACATCTTCCGCTTTATTCAAGCTGGGTCGGAGGTATCTGGCTTGATGGGACAACTCCCCTCCCGGGTGGGCTATCAGCCGACTCTGGCAACGGAACTAGCGGAACTCGAAGAACGGATTTGCAACACCAAAAGGGGTTCGATTACTTCGGTTCAGGCTGTGTACGTTCCAGCCGATGACTTTACCGATCCTGCTGCTGTTCACACTTTTTCCCATCTCTCTGCCTCTATTGTCCTCTCCCGAAAACGAGTCAGTCAGGGACTTTATCCAGCAATCGATCCTCTCCAATCTGCCTCCAAGATTCTGACCCCTCAAGTGGTTGGGAATCGCCATTACCAAATTGCCCAAGCCGTTCGCAAGACCTTAGCAAACTATGAAGAACTTAAGGATATTATTGCCATGCTCGGTTTAGAAGAACTCGCTCAAAGTGAACGAAAGATTGTCTATCGCGCCCGCCGACTAGAGCGATTTCTGACTCAGCCTTTCTTTACTACTAAGCAATTTACTGGGCTCGAAGGGAGGAGCCTAGATTTAGAAGATGCTCTAGAAGGGTGCGATCGCATTCTCAATGATGAGTTTTCTGACTATCCAGAGCAGTACCTCTACATGATTGGCAAAGTTGATGAAGCTACAAAAAGTCGTAATTATTAACTATAATCCGCCTAAATTAACGGTATTGTGCAATTTTAAAAAACTAGATTTATAGTCACCATTGTATCCATATTATTAAGAATATTTAATAAAAAAATATCCAACTAGAGTCTATCCTTACAAGCAATACTATAATATCCTAATAACTCGGCTTATGATCCTTAAAGTGCTACTTCCTACTGAAGTGCTGGTTGAGCGACCAGTAACCAAAGTTATTGCCGAGGCGGAAAATGGTTCCTTCTGCATTTTGCCGCGCCACATCGATTTTGTTGCTGCCTTAGTTCCAGGTATACTTTCCTTTGAATTAGAATCAGGAAAGGAAGCCTTTATTGCGGTTGATGAAGGGATTTTAGTCAAGTGTGGTGCGGAAGTTTTAGTTTCGACCCTGAATGCCGTGTGTTCTGATAACCTAGATCAACTCAAGCAAACGGTAGAGCAACAGTTTCGGGTTTTGGATGAACGAGAGAAGCTAACCCGTTCAGCCCTGGCTAAGTTTGAGGCTAGTATTATGCGTCGTTTCAAGGAGCTACGAAGCTAATGAAAAAACTTGAGGATGACAAAAAAAACTCTAAAGCCCTTTGGCATCTCTTTCACAAACAGGTGGAAAGAAAAGCAGCCCGTAAACTCAAGGCTCGACAAGAGAAAAAAAATATCTGGTTTGCCTTAGGAATGTTCGGCATGGTGGGTTGGTCTGTGACCATTCCGGCATTGCTTTGCATTGCTTTAGGGGTTTGGATTGATACCCAATTTGCCAGTCGATATTCCTGGACATTGATGTTATTGTTTGTCGGTGTTGTCTTGGGATGCCTGAATGCTTGGTACTGGATTGAAAAGGAGAGCAAGCGTGATTGAAGAGGAGTCTATAATCTTGCTACTAGTGTTGCTAGTTGGAGCGACTCTGATCCTCACCATTCTAATCAAGGCTGGTCTAGAGCAAGTTGGTATGCCTGCTATAGTTGGTTATTTGCTTCTGGGTTTCTTGATGAGGCTGGTGGATGTTCAAGAGCAATTGTTATCGGCACAGGTGTTAGAAGTCTATGGTTTTTTTGCAGAATTGGGCATTATCTCCCTACTGTTTCGGGTGGGTCTAGAGAGCAACCTGTCTGGACTGCTAAGTCAACTGCCTCGCGCTAGCATTATCCTGGTGGGGAACCTGATCTTGAGCGGCATTCTGGGTTTTGTCAGTGCCTATTTCCTCCTCCAACTCCCCCTAATTCCCAGCCTATTCATTAGCATAGCTCTGATCGCAACCAGTGTCGGGATCTCAGTCAGTGTCTGGCAAGAAGCCAAGGCACTGAATTCGGTCAACGGGGAACTATTGCTCGATATTGCTGAAATGGATGACATTGCTGCGATTGTACTGATGTCTCTACTCTTTGCGGTCGTGCCAGTCCTCAATGGAGAAGTCGAGGCTAACTTCTTGCCCGTCTTGACTCAAATCTTTGGACCTTTTCTGCTGAAGGTCGTCTTCTTCAGCACGTTCTGCTTAGTCTTTTTCAACTATTTTGAACGACCACTGACCCGTTTCTTTGAGAAAATCGAACCTGCTCCCGATCCCATGCTGATGGTCGCTGGCACAGGCTTCATTATTGCCGCTTTAGCAGGATTACTAGGATTTTCTGTTGCCGTTGGAGCCTTTTTTGCTGGACTTGTGTTCAGTCGCGATCCAGAAGCTGTCAAGCTAGATGCCTCCTTTAGCGCCCTCTATGAATTGTTTGTCCCTTTCTTCTTTATTAACATTGGCTTGCAGCTAGAGTCCCAAGCACTGACAGCAGCCCTAGGACTCGGTAGCATTTTAGTAATAGTAGCAGTCCTTGGGAAAATCATTGGTACCGGAGGTCCAGCCATGTTGACAGTAGGCTGGTCTAGCGCTGTATTGCTTAGTATTAGTATGGTTCCCCGGGCAGAAATTGCTATGGTGATTATGCAGCGGGGACGGTATCTTGGTGACTGGGCAGTTCCCCCTGAAGTATTTGCAGCTATGGCAATGGTTTCCGCAGTAACCTGTATCTTTTCACCACTGCTGCTTCGTCCATTACTTCAGAAGTGGGTACTTGGTAGTGGGTATGAGTGATAGACTTATCGTTCCAGCATATTAAATAAAATTATCTAGTCGCTCCCCTTCCCCAATCAGCAAGCTATCGTAAATACAAGCAAGGTAAGCCCAGCCTAACCGAAAGGATTAAAATTTGCCTATTGCTGCCTAGCTTGATTCTGATGTAGCCGTTGACATCCCCCCTCGGTAAATCGGAGATTATACCCAGGGATTCCCAAACCTCACGATCTGGGTTTACTGCTTTTGCGGCACTTATCTGTAAGCTTACGCTCACCCGACAGTACGCCTAGACAGTCAATTTCATCCACGATCTGCCCGACCGCAGTGATACCTCGTTGACAAATAACTTGAGCGGCTGCGACATCTCTGTTGATTTCATATTGACATTCGGGGCATTTGTGAATTCGTTCAGACAAGTCTTTCTTGCCTGTTTGCGCTCCACAATTCGGGCAAATTTGACTGGTGTATCTGTAGTCAACTTTGTCAAAATATACCCCGCGTTTCCAACAGACCCAAGCCAAGATGTTAAAGAATTGACCAAAACCTGCATCAAGAGTATGTTTGCTTAACATTCCCTTTGCCCATGTTCTGAAGTCAAGGTCTATGTCCTTCGGACAGGCTTCGCCAACAACAAATATCATCCCAGCTTTATCACACAAATGATTCGCCAACTTGAAGTGAAAGTCTTTCCGAGTATCTGAAATTTTTTGGTGGAGTCTTGCAATCTTCTGATTGAGTTTATGTCTATTTGCAGAACCCTTTTTCTTCAACTTTAATCTACGTTGTAGCAATTTCAGCTTACCTTGTAGTTCCTTTAAGAACTTAGGACGTTCTACCAACTCTCCATCAGAAGTTGCTAAAAACTTGTCTAACCCGACATCAATACCTAGGGGATGTCCCCAGGCGGGATGATCACCAAGACTGACATCACTTTGCAAAGCCAGCATTGCGAAATACCCACTTGCTCGTCTGACAACCCGAACTTGTTTAAGTTTAAAACTCTCTGGAATTGGACGAGACAACCGCATTCTTACCCAACCAATTTGAGGGAGTTTAATCCAATCGTTGATAATGGGATTAGTCTTAAACTGTGGAAAGACAAACGACCGCATCCGGTATCTGTTCTTAAACCGAGGAAAGCCATAACCCTGGTCAAACATATTCTTGAAAGCTTGATCAAGTGTCTTGAGAACTTGCTGCAAAACTTGAGCATTCGTATTTTTGAGTAATGGTATGGCTTTTTTTGCTTTTGTTAAACTAGCGGCTTGTTGCTTGTAACCTGGGTATGGTGCATCGGCAGGGATAATATATTCCTGTTCAAGAGAACAGGCATTAACTGAACACTTCCTACTCTTAATCCAGTCTTTTCGCTCTCGCAAAGCATAATTCCAAACTTTTCTACAAACCACCAATATTTCTTCAATAATGGTAATTTGCTCTGAGGTGGTAATTAACTTGAACTCGTAGGTCAGTCTCAGCATCGTCTGATCATATCATATTTCTGCTCAAGTCAGCCAATCTGCTAGTAGACTTAATCTAAAAGTGTACTCCAAAGGTAACCCTGTCGGGTTGATTATTGATTTGCAAAGATTCATCTCGCCGTTAAGCTGTCGCTATAACGGGAGTGCTCTCGTTGGCTTTTAGATATACTCATGAGCAATTTTCTAGACTTATCCAGTCATGATTTCAAAGTGATCAGGGAATTGGGTCATAATCGCGCTGGTGGGAGAGTGACCTACCTAGCCCGAAACCAGGTCAATCACCAATTGGTAGTG
>NZ_JAAHIE010000214.1:8591-11459 GCF_010671945.1 Moorena sp. SIO4E2 | reverse complement strand
AGGTGGGTAGGGGAGCTTTGACACTCCCGCATCGGTATGACGTTTTTAATTCTCTTAAAAAATCATATCGAATGAGAAGTGTTCGCGAAGCGTCGGCGAAAGCCGATAGCAGTACGGGAAAACCGCTACTGCGTAACATCCTCATAGAATCCTCCGTGTTTTAACCGGGGGAGATGTCAAGGTCCTAATGCTTCCGGGAAGAGTAATCTGGTGCGTGCAATCCACACCATGGGTCAGATTGTGCTCCAGTCCGCTACTGGCATGCAGCTTGGCAGTAGATGGAATATCGAACCATTTCGGTTAAATGCTGACTACCAGCAGAAGCCGAGCTGTTTTGAAATTATTTTTATTCACGATAATATTCGCTACCAATATGGATTTTCCTTAGACCAAGAGCGGGTGTACGAAGAGTGGCTAATCGCGTATCCCAAAGGACGTGCTCAAACTTGGTTTGAGCGTAACTATCGTTCAGAAGAACAAGATTATGATTGGTATTTTGGGCGAGGGCTGAAAGGCGAGAAGGAACGTATTAAGGGTTGTGTTAGCTCAAATTCTTTATTTCTATCTCATGCCGCCCAAAATAACCATCCTCAGTTAGGAAAGATATTTATCTGGTTTAGCTCTAAGTTAAAGTTAATTCCAGCAAGGTTCCAAAATCTATCTAATTTTCCTGCTTTGAAATTTGATAGATATACTAATTATAGTGAAAATTTTTTAAAATTAATCAAGGGAGGTCATATCGACATATCAAATGGTATCCAACGATTATGTGAAATTGGAGGATATTGGATAGATGCTTTAGATAATGGAGAAATTTTAATTATTGATGAACTAGACCGCAGCTTGAATTCAGATATATCAACCTATTTAATCAAGGAATTTAATGACAAAGCAGCTAATCAAAATAATGCTCAATTGATTGTTACTACCCACGATACGACTTTCCTAGATCGAGAGATATTTAATCAAGACCAGGTATGGTTGATGCAGAAAGATAGTAACAATAGCACTAAGCTCTATTCGTTACTAGATTTTAAAATTCGTGAGGATGAATCCCTACAGAAAGGCTACCTAAAAGGTCGATATGGAGCGATGCCCTTTGTTAGTGGGCTGGATAGTTATGATACCTACAAGACCACTAAAAATTGATCTGACTAGACCATCAAGGCTAAGGTAAGGATAGTGAGTGAGTTTTTGCGATCGCATTTCTGCTAACTAGCTAACTAACATCAGCGTTTCAAGTCGAACCTACTACACCAGTTGCTCTACTGCCCCCCGTACCGACAATGGCAACAAAATCACTAGCGGATTCGTCAACTATCCCGACTTATCATTGGTCGCTCTACTTGGTGACTCGAACACTATGACGCTACACTCCAGACTCTATCGCTATTGTTGGCTAGGATTACTAGTGATGATTCTGCCACTTTCCGCTTGTGCTAGTGATCCTTCCCCTGAGCAGCTATTGGAACAAAACCAGGAACGTTGGGAAACTCAAAAGCTTGATAACTACCGGTATAGATTGCAGGTAAGTTGCTATTGTATTGGTGAGGTCACTCAGCCAGTAGTTGTAGAAATCCGTAATGGTGAAACGACTTCCATTGTTGCTGCTGATAGCGGCAAACCAGTTAATCGGAAATTTTTTAATACCTATGATTCCGTCTCGAAGCTTTTCGATGTTGTCCAAAAGGCTATTGATCAGGATTATTATAAGCTTGATGTTACCTACGACCCGACTTTAGGTTATCCAACTCAAATCGATATGGACTTCAGAGCAGAGATGGCGGATGATGAAAGAACTTTGACTATTGGGAATTTGGAAGAATTAAAGTAAGGTGGGCAAAGTAATATAATTGTAAGCTATCAGCTATCAGCTATCAGCTATCAGCTATCAGCTATCAGCTATCAGCTATCAGCTGATAGCCTGTCGCCACGCTACCGAAAGAGTTTATGCCCATAGCGCACGCTACACCAAAGAGCTTTTGAATAAAACAAGCTGACGGCTGACCGCTGACTGCTGAATGCTTACATATAATTTATAATAATCCAAATAATTCAACGGTTTTTGCCCACCCTACAAGACCGATGAGAGCTACAAACTAAAACCCAAGTAGGGTGGGCAAAGTAATCTAATTTATAATAATCCAAATAATTCAACGGTTTTTGCCCACCCTACGATCTACAAACTAAAACCCAAGTAGGGTGGGCAAAGTAATCTAATTTATAATAATCCAAATAATTCAACGGTTTTTGCCCACCCTACAAGCTACAAACTAAAACCCAAGTAGGGTGGGCAAAGTAATCTAATTTATAATAATCCAAATAATTCAACGGTTTTTGCCCACCCTACAAGACCGATGAGTAGATGAGTAGGGTGGGCAAAGTAATCTAATCTAGAAGAATCAAAAGAACTAAACGGTTTTTGCCCACCCTACAAGCTACAAACTAAAACCCAAGTAGGGTGGGCAAAGTAATCTAATTTATAATAATCCAAATAATTCAACGGTTTTTGCCCACCCTACAAAACCGATGAGTAGATGAGTAGGGTGGGCAAAGTAATATTATTTATAATAATCCAAATAATTCAACGGTTTTTGCCCACCCTACGATCTACAAACTAAAACCCAAGTAGGGTGGGCAAAGTAATATTATTTATAATAATCCAAATAATTCAACGGTTTTTGCCCACCCTACAAGACCGATGAGTAGATGAGTAGGGTGGGCAAAGTAATCTAATCTAGAAGAATCAAAAGAACTAAACGGTTTTTGCCCACCCTACAAGCTACAAACTAAAACCCAAGTAGGGTGGGCAAAGTAATCTAATTTATAATAATCCAAATAATTCAACGGTTTTTGCCCACCCTACAA
>NZ_JAAHIE010000214.1:0-8491 GCF_010671945.1 Moorena sp. SIO4E2 | reverse complement strand
AAGAATCAAAAGAACTAAACGGTTTTTGCCCACCCTACAAGCTACAAACTAAAACCCAAGTAGGGTGGGCAAAGTAATCTAATTTATAATAATCCAAATAATTCAACGGTTTTTGCCCACCCTACAAGCTCACAAAGTTAAAAAGTGATATAATGAAAATTACACCATTACTGACACCTGTTGTGGTAGGTTGTATAGTTACAGCTGCTCCGGTAGCCTTGGCGGATAGTCCCTTAACTAGTACTCCTTTTGCTAAGGCATATAAAGATGTTGATCTGATTACATATGCCTCGGTTTATGGACTTGATGATAAGGTTTTCCAAAACCTAAGCAATCCCAATATTACCCATGATGTGCGAGCAGCGATTATCAACCAACTTGGGTTTTCTGTTGAGCCGAGCCAGAGGGCTAATCAGTATCTTGAGTATATTGCTCGCAGCCGTAGTCAGCAGCCATCAGCCATTACCCTTGAGATGTTAACGGCAGCAGAAGCCCTAGCGCTAGGCTATTTACTAGCCATGGATGACCCAACTTTGGAGAGTGCTGTTGCAGTAAGCAATCGCTCTAGATCAAGCAGTAGTCTGGGGCAAGTTCAGCGAGCTAATGCTCTATTATTATTGGATGCAGCAGTTGTGAAGGATCCTGAAGATTTCTCTATTGCTTTTATCCGTAGCCTGGTTCGGGCACAACAGTCATTACGGGCAGGGATTGGGAATTGGTGTGCGGTTTACCAGAATGTTTTTTCGGTATTAAAGGACTTTCCCCGTCAACGAAACATGCGCCCTGAAGCGATTGATATGGTTAACGATTATATTAGAGGTTACCGGAACTATTGTAATAGTCGCTCTATTTCTCGTTGACTGGGATTTGGAATGCGATCGCAAAAGCTGATCGAGTTAAGAGTCTACAATGGGGGCGATCGCAAAACCCTCCCTGCTCCCTGCTCCCTGCTCCCTACTCCCTACCTACAACCAAATCCCACAGCACATCAATACCATTGCCCACATAGTCTGAATCCTGGTGTTGTTCAATCCATTCAATCACAGTGCGGAGAATATGATCGGATGTTTTGCCCAACTTACCCAAGGCATAGGCTCCCATCCAACGCACATTAGAGTCATTATCCTGAAGCAGTGCTAGTAGGCCGTTGACTACGGTGTCTGAGCTGTTGCCCAATTTAATCAAGGCATAGGCTGCCGTACTACGCACATAAAATTCATTATCCTGAAGCAGTGCTAGTAGAGTGTTGACTACGGTGTCTGAGCTGTTGCCCAATTCAACCAAGGCATCGGCTGCCCTTATACGCACAGAAGATTCATCATCCTGAAGCAGTGCTAGTAGGCCGTTGACTACGGTGTCTGAGCCGTTGCCCAATTCAACCAAGGCATCGGCTGCCCTTATACGCACATAAGATTTATCATCCTGAAGCAGTGCTAGTAGGCCGTTGACTACGGTGTCTGAGCTGTTGCCCAATTCACCCAAGGCATCGGCTGCACTACTACGCACATTAAAGTCATTATCCTGAAACAGTGCTAGTAGGCCGTTGACTACGGTGTCTGAGCCGTTGCCCAATTCACCCAAGGCATCGGCTGCACTACTACGCACATTAGAGTCATTATCCTGAAACAGTGCTAGTAGGCCGTTGATTACGGTGTCTGAGCTATTGCCCAATTCACCCAAGGCATCGGCTGCACTACTACGCACATTAGAGTCATTATCCTCAAGCAGTGCTAGTAGAGGGTTGACTACGGTGTCTGAGCTGTTACCCAATTTACCCAAGGCTGTACTAGCACTACTACGCACATCAGAGTTATGCTGCTCAAGCAGTGCTAGTAGAGCATTGACTACAGTTTCTGAGTCCTTGCCCAATTTACCCAATTCATAGGCTGCACTAATACGCACATTAGAGTCATTATCCTCAAGCAGTGCTAGTAGAGACTTGACTATGTTTTCCTTGACTACGGTGTCTGAGCTGTTGCCCAATTTACCCAAGGCATCGGCTGCCCTTTCACGGACATCAGAGTCATTATCTTTCAGTCGTTCTAGCCATATGTCAATTACCTGATCTTTTTCCCCTAATTTAGCTCGATAGTTCAGCAATCTTTTCTCATTAATATCAGATTGCTTCTTCAACAATTCCAATACCTGTTCTTGAAAATTCGTTTCATTTAAACTACAAATTATTTGATAAACTTGGTGATGAATATTATTACCAACTCGTTCTTCACTCACCTCCAACTCAACCAACCGCTCTAAAATCTGTTGCACTAAGCTACTATCAGCACCCCGCAAATTCTTGGGGTTTTCCGCCAAACAATTACCAGCAAACAACAAGTCCCGATGCAACCACTGCTCATAATCACTCTTATTATTCAAAACTATCTTAATCGCTTTCGCCGCCTTTTTGGGTTTTTGTTGTGCTATCAGCAATAGTAACACTTCGCGCCAGTGGGAGTCATGCAAATGCTCCCGAATCGGATCCAAAACAATATCAAAATCCCCGTCATTATCCGCTTCATAGTCAATATCTTCAGCACACAAATATTCCTGAAAAGTCTTATGGACAAAGGCATAACAATTTTGCCCCTGCTCATTCAATAAACCAGTGCGCTCCCGAATCAATTCTACAAATCGTTTCGCCTCTTCCTCGGCCTGATGAAGCTTCACCTCCTTCATGGTTTTAATCTGCTGCTTCAACTGATCAATCAACTCATCCCGGTCAATCAGGGTGCCACTGTCGTTATCTTCAATATTTCCCTGGATATGAATCCAATAAGCCAGGGATTCCATCAACCGGCGTAAATCATCCAAACCCAAATAGGTCAACCAATTATCACGAGTTAACTCTTTATTGGCATCCCAAGAGGTTAACAAGGTTTCCACTGCCTTGTCATAAAGCTTATGGCGCTCCTTGGGCAATACCGCTTGATACCGATGAATCAAGGCAATAATTGTCAACAATAACGGATTCCGTGCCAACAACTTAATCCGGTCATTATCATCCAGAGCCTTTCGTAACGTCTGCTTGCGCCTTTCCGCTTCTGCTTGGTCTTGAAACCTGCTATTATACCAGTTATCAATAAATGCGGAAATCTTCTTGTCATCAAAGGGTTCAATTTGATAGTGGGGAAAGTCCTCAGTGCGGAAAAAGTCCCGTCGATAACCAGCCGGACGAGATGTAATAATCGCTCGATTTCTGTCAAACTGTCCTAAAAAATTATTGATGCGACTGACCACATCATTCCGTTTAGCGTCTTCTGCTACTTCATCCAAACCATCCAGCAATATTAACGCTCTACCATCAGACAACCAATGGTCAAAAAATCCCACTGGTATGGTGTTGACGGCCATGGTTTTTTCAGCAAACATCCGGGCATAGTCGATCAGGCTTTTATCTGGATGTCTGGCCAAGTCTCGTATCCTAATTAAAATCGGTAGCCAGTCAGTATTACCATCTAATCCCAAAACCTCAGCTTTGCTCTGAGCTAACATTACGGCAAAATAACTCATCAAGGTTGTTTTACCGGAGCCTGGAGCACCCAATATCACTACTCGTCTCGACTGATTTTGACTCAACAACTGATCAGCCAAAAATTTCCTAGGAGTTGTCTTTTCCAACAGCGCCCTTTCTGGTTTTTCACCACTTGCCTCTGCTAACCGCTCCAATTCCAAATCCCTAGCAGTTGCCACCTCCTGCACCACATCTGGCATTACAAAAATCTGGGCTAACTTCTCCGATTTTTCTACTTCTTGCCCAGCCACAGCAATGCCAGCAAATTTTACATCATCAAACCATTTGGCTAACTGGTTACAATAATCCTGTTTGGCTACCTGAAATTTTAGATAAGTAGCAGTCTGCTCAAAATAAGCATTAACAAAGATCTTTATCCAATCCGGTAAACTGGCTTGTTGATTTAGTTGGATACTCTTGGCTTCAGCTTGCTGTTGAAATAGCCTGACTAAAAAATCACAGTCTGGCTTTCCTTGATTGATTAAGGGTTTCTGTAATTCCGCCACAACCCCCGAGTTAGTAAAATAGTTGCCCAAAAACTTCTTAACTCCATTCCAGCCATCCGGGGCGACATGAAAAAATAAGCGCTTTTGACTATCGAGTTTTTCGTCCGATTGATAAACCGCTTCTACTCCAGCTTTGATGGCTTTTTCGACATCGCTTTTAGTCAGAGATTGAGCTATATGCTTACCCACTGCTACCCCAGCACTACCTAACAAAGGTGAGACTATTTTGGGTATTTCTAAACTAGCCAAAAGTGAGAGGGGGTCCATAATTGATATTTACTTAGGTTTAATTAGTTTAATTGTAATAGCAATTCATAGTCCCAACTGATTTAGAGCATCCCCACACTGAACCAACGCTTGATCTGAATTTGGTTCAATTGCCAGGGCTTGATTGTAGTTCTTAATTGATTCTTCTAACCGCCCTATGCTCTTTAAGGCATTACCTCGATTAATCAGCATCTGACTCAATAAAGCAGCTTGATCAAGTCCCAACTCTTGGTAAATCTCAATTGCTTGATCATAAGAAGCTATGGAGCGCTCATACTGCTTGAGGCAATATAAGGCTCCACCCAAACTACTTAAAGAAGCTAATTCTCCGTAGCGGTCACCAATCTCATGTTGAATTTGTAAACCCTGTTGAAGATAGTCAATCGCTTCTCGATATTGGCCTAAGGATCGATAAGCATTACCCAAGCTACTTAAAGAATCTGCCTCACCCTTGCGATTGGCCGTAGGCCACGCTACGCGATCGCCGATTTCTCGTTGCCTTTGTAAAGCCTGTTTAAAATAGTCAATCTCTTCGTCAGCAGGTCTAGCACTACCAACATTGATGTTGTTTTGCCCTGGTTGGATTACATTATCAGAGAAACCGTTAGCTCCTATATCAACAGAAAAATCAAAAACACCTGCGCCCCAATCAAAGAAATCCGGAGCACGGCGAATAAAGTATTTAATAGCAAACGCTGGCAACACAAAAACAAAGCAAAGAGTTGGAAAATTATCTCGAAATAGCTCTCGCCGTTGGTTTAAATGACTCAAGATAGTAGGGACAGTATCAAGATTGTAGTAATCCCCGTCTCCGCCATATCCTGGCTTGATATAAGCTTCTAAAGATTTTTCAAGACCTTGAATGAAGAGAATAGTCAACTGATCGCGGTCTAGAATATTTTTAACACGATCATAAAGATTATCAATGGGCTCGTTTAATGTTAAGGTTGCTATTTGCTTCTGGGGTAAATCCTGATGCACTCGCCCAATGATCCGCTTAGCCTCCGCTGGAGGAGATTGCATGAACACAATCCCAAATCCCCTCCGTCGCCTCAGCGATCGCAAAAAGGCTTGGTAAATTTCCTCCCTAGAGGGTTGACTATCGTTAGATGACTTAGCAAGACTCATAAAGCTCTAACCTTTTTAAGTTCATCTTGGAATCTTGGAATCCCTTCGATTAGTGGATGAACATTACATCAAATCTGTAGGTTATCGTTTTCATCATAATAGCGGTATTCCAAGAGGCAGCGACTCAACAACAGACGTAAGTGATCAACATCATTATAGGCCTGCTTGAGATGACATGCTCGCGCTAAAATTTCCCATTCAGTCTCCTGTACAGTCTTCTGATAGGTCTCTCGTGTTTCTTCAATGGCTCGCTTTGCTGCTTTTTTAGTAATCGGTAGTTCATCTGTCCAGTCAATCGCTTTCTGGATTAATTGCATCAAGTTTCGGACATGTCCACCACTCATTAGACAAAGATTCTTTAAGGTCTCACCGTTATCAAATACCGGCGGAAAATCTAGCCCGTCTACTTTCCCCTCTAGGGTTTGAAGCAAGTTGGGTTCGATCAGGGCAATCCGACGACGTATCAATTCCCTCATTTTGTCTAGGCCCCGTTCATTTTCTGTTCCGTCTGGATTGCAAACCATGATCATTGGCAATACATCAGGTTTATCGTAATTATTTTCCAGCTGAGTTGCCCGTCCTGAGTACACCATGGCTATTGGCACAGTATAAATTACATGACAAGCCAATCTTCGTAACATTTCACTGCGATTCAGATAAATTTCATCATAGTTACTTGGTTTCCCTATGTCTTGGGTTTCTGCCATGCGATCAAGGTTGTCAACAATCAATACAATTCCTCGACTATTAGCAGACTTAGCAGACAAGGAGTTTTGAGCTTCCTGGATAAAGTCGTTGAGGGCTTCTACTAGAGATGGCGTATTGGCGTTAATTTTTTGGCGGAGTTCACGCCGTTTATCTGGTGTTGCTCGAAGGTTAGTAGTAATCTTGGCAAACTGTGAGATTTGCCCTTCTAAACTTAACCCATCAAACGCTACCTCGGTCAGGGCAATATCCTTTAAGGATTCCCAACGATCTTTCATCCAATTTAGTAATGGATTATGCTGTTCAAGCTTAATTGCTTCCACCAAGTGGCGAGTGCAAGCAAAGAGAATATCTGCATAATCAGCATCTTGGGGTTCAATATATTCGTCATCTGCAGCAAAGTAAACCACCAAATACTTCTTTTGTTCTAAATGCTCTTTTAGCCGTAAAAGTTCAGGAGATTTTCCTACTCCTCGGTGCCCAGAGTATAGCTGGCATGTTGGCTTTTTAGACCGGGTAATTTTCCTTCCTAACTCTCGAGTAACCTCCCAACCTCCACGAACATCTTGACAGTCAACATAAGCCTTTTTTGGTGGAGGCTGAAAAGGTTCAAAGGAACTATATATTTCGCTCAGTAAGTCCAACGCCACGACTACCTCAAACAATGATTTAGTTTAGATATTACTTATTATAGTATATCAGGTTTAAATTGGGTTAGGAATTTTATTATTGGGAGTAGGGAGTATGGATTAGGGAGCAGGGATAAGTAAATAGGTAAAAAACTGTGTATTTTTTTACCATTATCAACGCTAAAATTACCTAAGTTATCATCCCGACAAAAAACGCGATGCTCTGAGCAGCTAAGGGATGAAGCGTTCGCAAAGCGTGGCCCAAAGGCCTCAGCTTCCGCGCTTATGCGATCGCATGCCCTCAATCTAACCCATAATTCCTGGGTTTTGATCCCCCTAAATCCCCCTTAACAAGGGGGACTTTCCGGAATTAAACCTTTGATAAACAGGACTTTAATTACTCCCCCCAATGATCACGGGGGGCTGGGGGGGATCGAGATATAAAATGCTATAGAAAGCCATGGAACCATTGAGCAACTACGCGATTGACCTGCATGTCACGCTAGGCGATCGCATGCCCTCAATCTAACCCATAATTCCTGGGTTTTGATCCCCCTAAATCCCCCTTAACAAGGGGGACTTTCCGGAATTAAACCTTTGATAAACAGGACTTTAATTACTCCCCCCAATGATCACGGGGGGCTGGGGGGGATCGAGATATAAAATGCTATAGAAAGCCATGGAACCATTGAGCAACTACGCGATTGACCTGCATGTCACGCTAAGGGATGAAGCGTTCGCAAAGCGTGGCCCAAAGGCCTCAGCTTCCGCGCTTATGCGATCGCTTTCAAATATACCCTAGCAAAACGCTCTAAGAGGATATCTGAAAAGTTTTTTGATATTGAATTTTGCCCCCCTAGCCCCCAATTCTGGGGGGAACAAGAATCAATTTGTTGGTAAAAGTCCCCCAAAATTGGGGGATTTAGGGGGCTTTAATGTAGCAAATGAGACTTCTCATACAACCTCTAAAAAAAAACGCGATCGCTACTACCAAATCAAGCAAAAAAACAAAAAAAGTAATCTAAACTTTTTCATAAATACCCCCTCCGTGCCAAAATTATTTTCAAAAAAAATCTGAAAATTACTTGACAACATAAAAAATATTTTATAAGATAAAAATGTCCTCGGACAAAACACCTAAAACTAATCATGGACAATCAAGACTTTATCCCGAATTCCGATGATAATCCTAACAATCCTAATCCGCCTGAATCCTCTGGCGAATCCCGGCCAGGACGGAAGCAAATCAAACATATATTGATCGGTTCTCCCAAAACTGTGCGGATGACAATTTACAGCCTTTATAGCCTTGGCTACGCACAAGTTGATGAGTGGAGCACTCCTCAACCTACCGAAAATCCAGGTGAAGTAATCAGTATATTGATTCGATATCTGTCGGTAGATTAAGATAGCAACTTGCCAGGGATGCCAATCCCTGGCGACAAGGAAAAACCAAGGATAAAGGACAAAGTCTCAAGTGTCTGTGATTAGTACGAGGAATAGGTTAGTAGGTTGTTGATTGTGACAATTTGCTAACGAAATAGAGGACAAATAGTCAAGGACTCTAGGGTTGTTGACAATTACAATAAATAATTCGGTCAAGCATTGGAATTAACCAGAACTTGACCGAATTTTTTTATTTTGATCATTGAGGGAACAGGGAATCGGGAATCGGAACCCACCCCTAACCCCTCCCAGGAGGGGAACGGGAATCGGGAATCGGGAATTGGGCAATTGTTGCGTAG
>NZ_JAAHIE010000213.1:0-11514 GCF_010671945.1 Moorena sp. SIO4E2 | reverse complement strand
ATTAGATCTTCTTCCGTTAGAAAAAACTCCCTAGTCAATCACAGCAAAAGCTTAAAACTTTCTTTGGTAACTAGTAATTAAAAATATCTTGACAAATAATGTTATGTATGCATTGAAGAAGCGGAGGCTCTCTAATGCCAATCACAGCAAGAGATTCAAGTTTTATAAAAAATCAATAAATAAGGTATTGACAAATAGTGTTCTATATGAAGTGGTGACGACAGAACTCTGTATGCCAAAAAAAAAGTAAAGAATTGTATACAATAAGTGCTGATCAAAAAAAAAGTCTGGTAATCTAATTATGGTGGATGTGTTAATTGAATAAATTGACAGCCACTAAACTGTTAACCGTAAAGGATGATTCGATATGCAAAATCAAGAATCCAATACTCAAGTCAAACCATTCTTCGCTCAATTCCTAGAAGAGCAACAAGCCGCTCCTGACCAATCTCAAGATACTCATGGTCAGCAAACCCTGAAGTATCCTTCTGATTATGAAGAAGTTGAAACCCAGAAGTATCCTTCTGATTGGGAAGAAGGTTAATAAGGAAGATTAAGAGGTTCTTTTGAAGAATTGTAACCTTTAATAAAGGACTCAAGAATCTATAGACAGTGGTCGTGTTTATAAAAAAAATACGACCACTGAATTTGATTAAAAGTCTAAAAATATAACGATTGCGCTTTCCCAATGGAAAAGAAAAAGTTTTATGTCTTCGTCCGGTGACTTAATTTTATTACTTACCCACAGTGGTGACTTTTTCACAATAGATAGAGTAGCAGAAGCCTTGTCAAAAAAAGGGGCGCGACCATTTCGCTTCGACACAGATAAGTTTCCCTTAGAGGTGCAACTCAGGGCACAGTTTGATCAATCCCAGAGCAGCTATAGGCTGAAATATGGCGCTGAAGTGATCAGTAGCGAGGACGTAAAAGCAGTTTGGATGCGCCGTATATGGCAACCTAACCTAGGTGAAAATCTTGATCCCCAGTTCCAAGAAAGTTGTATCCGGGAATCATTAGCAACATTATCAGGACTTTGGGATAGTCTCAGAGGAGTGCGATGGATTGATGATTTAGCAAAAGCCGGAGCTGCTAACAATAAGCAGCGGCAATTGCGGGTAGCCTCTGAGGTGGGTCTTGTGATTCCTAAGACTTTAATCACCAATGATCCAGAAGCTGTAAGGGAGTTTTTCCAACAAGTGAAGGGGAAAATGGTAACAAAGCTGTTAACAGCTTTGTCCTACAGTATGGAATATACTCCTTTTTTCCTTTATACCAGTATTGTTAAAGAAGAGGATTTGCTGGATGCAGAATCCCTGCGCTATTGTCCGATGGTGTTTCAAGAGCAAATTCCTAAGCAGTTGGAACTGCGAGTGATATTTGTTCAGGGCAAGGTATTTGTAGGAGCGTTAGATTCGTCTATTTATGAAAAATCAACAGTTGATTGGCGTCAACCTAATGCTGAAGTAGGGGCATGGCAACACTATGAGCTGCCTGATGAAATTGTAGATCGAATAAGAGCTTTGATGGATTACTTTGGCTTACTTTATGGAGCCTTGGATTTTATCGTGACACCATCGGGAGACTATGTGTTTTTAGAAGTTAATCCCGGAGGGGAATGGGGAATGTTAGAACGAGATTTGGAACTCCCCATTTCTAATGCGATCGCAGAAGCTCTGATTTCCTAGAAGCTATAGACCCGGTGGGTGGAACGGGCATCTTGCCCGTTACAATTCCCAGGCACACTATCCCAACCCTGGCTACGAGGCAAAAAATCAGAGGCTATAGACCCGGTGGTGCGTTACGGGGCGCACTATCCCAACCCTGGCTACGAGGCAAAAAATCAGAGGCTTTCCGCCCCTAACGCACCCTACGCAACTTTTGCCTTTTGCCTTTTGCCTTAAAAAGCATTAACACCGAACATCGAACACATCCCTAGACATGACAGTATTAATCATTACATTTAGCCAAGACAACGAGAGTATTCCTCTAGTTATCAAAGCGATTGAAGCTCAAGGAGGAAAAGCATTTCGTTTTGATACCGATAGATATCCTACCGAAGTGCAGCTAGATATTTACGAGGGCAATTCTCAGGGAGTAACTATTACGGATGGGGAACAGAAGCTAGATTTGAGTGAAGTCTCTTCGGTTTGGTATCGACGGATGCGCTATGGGAAAAAAATTCCCGACACCATGGATAAGCAGTATCTAAACGCTGCAATTAAGGAATGTCGCGTCACGGTTAGGGGTATGATTGCCAGCATCAAGGCATTCCACTTCGATAAAATGTCTAATGTTGATGTCGCTAACAATAAGCAACTACAGCTCCAAGTGGCACGAGAGGTTGGCTTGATTACGCCCCGTACCCTGAGTAGCAACAATCCAGAGGCAGTGAAGCAATTTGCCTCTGAATGTCAAGACCAGGGTATCATTACCAAAATGCTATCTTCCTTTGCTATATATGGGGAGCAAGGGCAAGAGCAGGTTGTTTTCACAAACCCAGTCACAGCAGAGGATTTAGAGCATGTGGCAGGACTGCGTTTCTGTCCGATGACCTTTCAGGAAAAAGTGCCCAAGGCTCTAGAATTACGAACCACGATCGTGGGACACCGTATATTTACTGCTGCCGTGGATTCCCAGAGCTTAGAAGGCTCTACTTTCGACTGGCGCAAGGAAGGCCGAGCGTTAGTTAAATCTTGGAAAGCCTATGATTTACCCGAAGATATTGAAAAAAAGTTGCTCAAACTGATGGCTTATTTTGGTTTAAACTATGGAGCCATTGATATTATTCTTACCCCTGATGGTCGGTATGTATTCCTGGAAGTTAACCCGGTTGGGGAATTTTTCTGGTTGGAGACGTTTTCCCCCCATTTCCCCATTTCTCAAGCTATTGCTGAAATTCTCCTCACCCATGGGTCAAAATGAAAACTGATCAAATCCCTCAAGTTACTAATGATGAAGCAGAAAAGTTACAAGAAGAATTAGATAATAATCTAGAAAAATCAGAAGAAAAGCTTGATAATGTTCAAGATAAAGATACAGATAAGAATACAGATAATGAAATAGAGAAAGTACCGGAAGAACTAGAGACGCATTTATACCGGCGTCTATTTGACTATGGTTGGCAGCATAAAGCACCATTTTTATTCGCGATCGCATTAACTATCTGTGCTTCATTTATCAACTTCTTTATTCCCCAGGTTAATCGCTATGTTATAGATGTAGTTATTCCCGAAAAACAATTTAATATGCTGCCTTGGGTAGGAGTAATTATCCTATCTATGACCTTAGCAGCTGGTGGTTTGCTCTTTTTTCAACTCTATGCAGTCAAAGTATTCGGACAAAAAACCATTGAGAGCATTCGCCTAGATTTATATCAACATATTCAAGGTCTATCCATTAGTTTTTTTGAAGGCCAACGCACCGGCGAATTAATGTCACGGTTGGCAAGGGATGTGGAGATAGTCGGGGAATTACTGTCTGCTAATTTAATTGCTATATTAATCGATAGTTTTGCGTTTATTGTCGTTTTCATTTATATCCTTGTCAGTAACTGGCTGCTGGCAATCATGATTGCCCTTACCTGGCCTTTAATCATTTATATTTTACAATTTTCTCAGAAAAGACTACAAAAAATCTATCAATCGGTTAACGATCAAGCTGACTTAATTAGTAATCACTTACAAGATACTATCTCGAATATCAAAATTATTAAGTCTTTTGGTAACGAGCAGTATGAAATTAACCGATTTACTGAATTTAGTCGTAACTATCGGGAAGAAAATCTTAAGGCAACTCGGTTTTGGTCTATATTCGTACCGATTATTAATACTCTTAATGAACTCGGAAATTTACTGACATTAGTTTTCGGTGCTTGGGGAGTGATGGTTAGCCATCTGACTATTGGGGAATTAGCAGCCCTGTTAACCTATGTCACTCTTTTAAATAAACCTATTAATCGGTTTAATGGATTAGTCAATATTATCCAAAGATCAGGAGTATCAGCCAAAAGAATTTTTCAGATTTTAGATACCAAAATAGAGGTTAAAGAGAAGGAAAATGCGATTAACTTGACTTCGATACAGGGCAATCTCAAATTTGAAGGGATGGAGTTTGCTTATCACAACAATCAGTCAGTGATCAGAAACTTCAATTTAGACATTCAACCGGGCATGTCAGTGGCTTTAGTCGGTTCTTCTGGTGCAGGAAAAAGTACCATTGCTAAAATAGCCGCTCGGTTTTACGATCCCCAAAAGGGACGAGTATTACTTGATGGACATGATCTACAAGATATTAGTTTAAGTTCCTTGCGATCGCATATTGGCATCGTGCCCCAAGAAACCTTACTGCTCTACGGCACAGTAAAAGAAAACATAGCTTACGGTAAGCTAGATGCCACAGATCAGGAAATTGAAGCAGCAGCAAAAGCTGCCAATGCCCATGATTTTATTATCGGTTTCCCTGATGGTTATCAATCCATTATTGGTGAGCAGGGTGTGAAACTATCAGGAGGACAGCGACAACGGATTGCGATCGCCCGAGTTTTGCTCAAAAATCCCCAAATTGTTATTTTAGATGAAGCCACCTCTGCTCTAGATTCTGAATCAGAACAACTGATTCAAGAGTCTATTAAACAGCTTTTTAAAGGACGCACTAGCTTAGTGATTGCTCATCGATTGTCTACTATTGCTGATGTTGATTTAATTGTAGTTCTGGAAAAAGGTGAGATTGTGGAAACTGGAACCCATACGGAATTAATTGCTCAAGGTGGAAGGTATGCTTATCTCTATGAACTGCAATTTGTGAAGTCAGGAAATTAAGTACGAAAACTGCAAAAAGGGTGACCGGGTGTACGGTAGCTGTGTGGAAGACAATGTTACCTACCCGTTCATAAATGGTATAATTGTGATACCCGATTAAGCTTTAATAGCTATGAGTTCTATCCAGATTACGATACCGGATGAGCGTTTGCAACAACTCCAAGACATTGCAGCTAACCTGAATGTTTCGATAGAAGAGTTAGTGTTGATGAGTGTTGAGCAATATTTAACTCAGTCAGAACTGTCTTTTCATGATGCTACAGCATACGTTTTGGATAAAAATTCAGAACTTTATCGCCGATTAGCTTAATGGGTTATCTCACAATAGCGTGAAGTTTTAGAACTTTACTACCGGATTATTCACCCCACCAGCGCTGGGACTTTACTTCCATAAACACCTTCAGTAGCGTGGGCCTAGCGAATTAGCTGACTGCTGACTGCTGATAGCTGACTGCTGATAGCTGAATTATTACTATGATAGTTATGCTCCTAGAGACGATATCACACTACTCTAATCAATGCCCACGCTGTTGAAATTGGCAATAATTGCCGCCCATCTATTGGTTTATCTGGTTGCTGCGGTTAACATCTGGATTTTTTCTTATCGGAGTGAATTCTATACCTCTGTAGTCAAGCTGCGATCGCTACCACTGATCTACTGTGGCTATGCTTGTTTTGCGATCGCTAACTCCTACGAAATGGCTGAACACATCGGGGATGACTGGGTTTATGTGAGCCAAATTTCTGATCTCAATCGGTTATTCTATACCTTCATTACTGCTGGCATGTGCTTGATTGCCCTGGGACTGAAAAAATCCCGCTTTCTGGATGTGATATTGGTTGCCAGCATGGTTGCTGTACCCCTACTTTATGGTGTGCAAGAGGGCAAAGGATTAATGCAGTTGGTGCAATTAGTTCCTTCGATCATTTTTGTATATAACTGGTACGTAGTTATGAGGGACTGGCGAGTTTTTCTATTCCCATTATTCGCAAATCTGATTGCCGTTGGTTTTGGTATGGCTCTGATTATTACCGGAGAGCAGGCGCTTCATCTGTTCGTCGGTTCTCCTTCAGCGATTGGCTTATTAATTCTTGGGCGAGTAGCGTGGGTAAAACCAAAAAGGCATTCCAAGGGATAACTTTAAGATGTTACAGAAAACGATTAAAAAAAACGACTGGTTACTTTACCAATAATTTGTTGAGAATCCACTAAACCAAAAGAGCGGCTATCGGTACTTTCTAATCGGTTGTCTCCTTTAAGGAAACAACGTCCATCTTCGAGCACCAAAGTTACCCGTTTCACTAATCGCAAGTGGTTTTGGTAAGGGTGTCTAGCCACAACAATGTCACCAATCTTGGGCGGAATGTGCTGATAAGCTCTTGGATCAATTAAGATTTCCTCTCCTGGTTTGAACAGGGGAGTCATGGATACTCCTGTAACTCTGAAACGTAACCGTTTTCGCAATATCCAAAGTAGTAGCTCAGGAATACTGTTTTTGATAGAAAGCATTTGAATTAAGAATGTAGAATTAAGAATGTAGAATTAAGAATGTAGAATTAAGAATGTAGAATTAAGAATTAAGAATTAAGAATTAAGAATGTAGAATTAAGAATGTAGAATTAAGAATGTAGAATTAAGAATGTAGAATTAAGAATTAAGAATTAAGAATTCTACACTCTGCCTTCTACACTACTCTGCCTTCTACACTCTGCCTTCTACACTCTGCCTTCTACATCCCACATTCTGCATTCTGCATTCTGCATTCTACATTCTTAATTCACCATTCTGAGGTTTAGCTAGCCTTATACCAGACGATATCGCGATTCTTGGTTGCCCAGAAAATCTTGTGGATAGTCTCTACTGCCTCAAGTAGCTCATTGGCGTGCTCAAGGCTAACTTCCACCTTGCAGGCAGAGCATAACTTTGCGGCTTTCCAGAAGGTATCGTGTAGGTCTGGGAACTGCTCCAAGTGTACTGGCTTGAAATAGTCTGTCCACAGGATCAGTATTTCCTCTTTGGTCTTCTGAGCCTGCTCTTCCTTAATAGCAATGAACCGGGATAGGGTATTTTGGTAAGCAACTACTGCCGTTGGATCATTACTCGCAGGTGGCTCAAGATCAAGGATCTTCTTGGTCATGGAGAGTACTGCCTCAGCGGTGATACGTGCAGCAGCTGGGTCATACACCCCGCAAGGTCCATCGCAGTGAGCATGGACTTCTGGAGCAGGGAACCAGTCTTTGAGCTGGGCAATAACTTTTTTCAACATATTTTTTAGAGTTCGCTTGTGGTCAGAGCACGTGGTAAATATCGGTAAGAGAGGAATAGCCCAGGATAGCCAATGGCTAATCAGGGTTTTTGACAACCGACTAGACCAAGTTAGTTAACTAACTTAGTTAGCCCAATCTATTCCATCCCCCCCCTACCCATAGTAAGTTATAGCAATTTGTGTTCTAAAGCGATAGTGGATTTGAAGATAGGGAGTGGGGAGTGGGGAATCGGGAATCGGGAATCGGGAATCGGGAATCGGGAGTCGGGAGTCGGGAGTCGGGAATCGTGGGAGGTGTGGGAAGATGGCGATATCTCATAGAGTTTTGCGTTCCCGTAGCGGCTCTTTTGGAGCATCGCACTAATTTAAACGGCAACTAATTAATTTAGCGCGAGGGTTTTGCGGACGCACTGACTTCACTGAGTTGTAAAAGCATTAAATGATACCAGATAAATATACAAAATATTAATAAATTTACATTTATTAACATTTTGTGTTACCTTAATTAAAAAATTAGACAAATTTCAAGTTAAATTCATGAATAGTAAAGAGTTAGCGCAATATATAGAAGCTACTGATGGCATCTCCAAACCCTGGTTACTGGTGCAACTGCGTCTGAAGAAACTTCAGGAGCGCCGCGCGACCCTATCATCGGAAGCTTATATCAGAGAACTAGAAGATATTCACCAGGATTTGATGAATTTAGGTCAATGGTGGGTAGGTAGAGAAGACGAAGTGTTCAATCCTTGAGGTTCGTTTAACGATAGAATCTGGATGACTATTCTATCGCTGGGACAAAACAGCCTGATCAGGTGGGTTAACTCTGAGGATCATGGGTAAAGCTAAAAAGAATAAGTCTGAATCTGAACAGACGACATTTGAATTCAAAAATAATACATCTGAATCTCAAAAGACAATATTTGAAGTTAAAAAGAATAATTCTGAATTTAAACAGACAATATTTGAAGTTAAAAAGAATACGTCTGAATCTCAACAGCTCACTATTGAGCTTAATCTGAGTGACACTGACTATTACTTCAATCGAGAACTGAGCTGGTTGGAGTTCAATAACCGAGTATTACATGAAGCAACGGACCCCCGAACGCCTCTGTTAGAGCGTCTGAAGTTCATGGCCATCTTTAGCTCTAACCTGGATGAATTCTTTATGGTGCGGGTGGCTGGTTTAAAACAACAGGTGCTAGCACAAGTTAGTAAACGGACACCCGATGGTCGGACACCTAGTGAACAACTCGATGCGATCAGAGTGCGGCTGTTACCGATGGTAACTCAACAGCATCAACACTGTGAGCAGGAACTGCGACCCCTGCTAGCCAAAGCAGGGATTTACATTCTGGACTACGTGGACTTGAACCAGAAACAGCGGAATTACCTGGAAAACTACTATTCCGAGCAAATTTTTCCAGTTCTGACTCCCCTGGCTGTAGACCCCAGCCATCCTTTTCCTTACATGTCCAATCTCAGCCTGAATCTGGCGGTAGTGGTCAAAGACCCGGAAACGGGAGCAGAATTGTTTGCTCGGGTGAAAGTTCCTAGAGTCTTAAAGCGCTTTGTTCCCCTCCCGGAAAAATTGCAGCAACAACAGAATGGAAAAACGACTAGTTGGACTGGTGTTCCTCTCGAACAAATCATTGCCCATAATTTGGAGTCTCTGTTTCCAGGGATGAAGATTCAGGAGTGTCATCCCTTCCGCATTACCCGCAATGCTGATTTGACAGTAGAGGAGTACGAGGCAGATGACCTGCTGATAGCGATTGAAGAGGAACTACGGAAACGACGGTTTGGACGTTCTGCCGTGCGCATGGAAATTCCTGTGACCACCTCCAAGTTAGTCAGGAAAACCCTGATGCGAGAGCTGGAACTGGAAGAAACCGATGTCTATGAATTCGACGGTCTGTTGGCACTGGGTGACTTGATGTCGTTGATGGCATTGCCACGGCCAGAATTGAAAAACCCTGTGTGGGAACCAGTGGTGCCCCGACGCCTGCGCTTTCCTATCGGGGAAGAGAATGTGGAAGATATCTTCAGCGTGATTCGCAGTAGGGATTTGCTGGTACACCATCCTTATCATTCCTTTAGCGCAACGGTAGAGCGCTTTATTACCCAGGCCGCTCAAGATCCAGATGTTCTAGCCATCAAAATGACCTTATATCGCACATCTGGTGACTCACCAATTATCGATGCCTTGATTAGAGCAGCAGAAAATGGTCAGCAAGTGTCGGTGCTCATAGAACTAAAGGCTCGTTTTGATGAAGAAAATAATATTGTTTGGGCAAGGAAGTTAGAACAGGCTGGAGTTCATGTGATCTATGGTTTGGTGGGTTTAAAAACTCACACTAAAATTGTGCTGGTGGTGCGTCGGGAGGCAGATAAAATTCGTCGGTATGTTCACATTGGGACGGGGAATTATAATTCTAAGACTGCCAAACTATATACTGATTTAGGACTATTGAGTTGCCGTGATGACTTAGGGGCAGATTTGACAGATTTGTTTAATTCTTTGACCGGTTACTCACGGCAAAAGTCTTATCGAAAGTTGTTGGTCGCACCATTTAGTTTACGCGATCGCATGATCGCAATGATTCAGCGGGAGATTGAACATTGCCGCAACGGGGCAACAGGTCGTATTGTTGCCAAAATGAATTCCCTACTAGACCCCAAGATTATTGCCGCCCTCTACAACGCCTCACAAGCTGGTGTAAAAATTGACTTGATTGTGCGGGGAATTTGTGGTCTGCGTCCTGGTCTTAAAGGAGTCAGTGAAAATATCCGTGTGGTGAGTGTCGTGGGTCGTTTTTTAGAACACTCACGGATTTTTTACTTCCAAAATCAGGGTCAAGACGAAGTCTATATTGGCAGTGCGGACTGGATGCGTCGTAATTTGGATCGACGGGTAGAAGCAGTGACACCAGTGGAAGACCCAGAAATTACCAAAGATTTGGAAGAAATCCTGGCAATTATGTTAGCAGATAACCGTCAAGCTTGGGATTTACAGCCTGATGGCACCTATATCCAACGACAGCCAGCTCCAGGGGTTAAAGAAGAATCGGCTCATCAGATTTTGATGGACATGGCGTTGCAATCAGCAGGGATGGGATAGTTGTAGAATTAAGAATGTAGAATTAAGAATGTAGAATGTAGAATGTAGAATGTAGAATGTAGAATGTAGAATTAAGAATGTAGAATTAAGAATGTAGAATGTAGAATTAAGAATGTAGAATTAAGAATGTAGAATGTAGAATGTAGAATTAAGAATGTAGAATTAAGAATGTAGAATTAAGAATGTAGAATTAAGAATGTAGAATTAAGAATGTAGAATTAAGAATGTAGAATTAAGAATGTAGAATGTAGAATTAAGAATTAAGAATTAAAGATTTAGGAGGGAGAATGGTGAATGGTGAATTAAAGATTTAGGAGGGAGAATGTAGGAGGTAAAACTTAGAAGGTAAAATGTAGGATTCTCAATTCTCAATTCTCAATTCTCAATTCTCAATTCTCAATTCTCAATTCTACATTCTCAATTCTACATTCTCAATTCTTCAAGCCAATCTTTTCCATAAACACTGTTGATGATGGCAGAGATGGTATAGCCCACCAGGGCTGATGTTCCTCTAGGGACTCCTGGTCATAGGGACCAGAGGCAACCGCAATCACACGAGCACCAATGGCTTTGCCACAGTGAATGTCATGGGGAGTATCGCCAATGACGTAAGTCTTTTGAGATGGGATCACACCATACTTCTCGGATGCGATCGCTAAAGCTTGTTCGGCAATATCAACTCTAGTTTCAGTTTTATCGGAAAATCCACCACCACTAAAGTAATCAGCCAAGCCATAATAGCTTAATTTTGCCTTTGCTCCTGCTTCGATATTTCCTGTGAGCAACATCGAAACCACATCAGTTCGATCATGCAAAGCATCTAGAATTTCAATTACCCCCTCCAGGACATATCCTTCTCGGCGGGGCAAACTTTGAGGCAAGTAGTTAACGTAGCCTTCCAGCAGTTGATCCACCAATTTCGGTTCTGGGGACAAACCGTACTGCTTTAGAATATTAGCAGCAATTATTGGGTCTGTCATTCCTGCAGTTTCTAGATTTGTCAGTGAAACCGTTTCACCAATTACCTCACTAGCCGCCTCTTCTAGGGCAAATATCCCGGCTCGTTTTGTGGTTAATAAAGTGCTGTCGATGTCCCAAAATAAAACGGTAGTCATTACAATTCTATGGTAATAGAACTTGAGGCAATAGTTGTTATTTAATTACCGTTATTATAACATTTATGTAAGCTATCAGCTATCAGCTATCAGCTATCAGCTATCAGCTATCAGCTATCAGCTATCAGCTATCAGCTATCAGCTATCAGCTATCAGCTATCAGCTATCAGCTATCAGCTATCAGCTATCAGCTATCA
>NZ_JAAHIE010000212.1:0-11522 GCF_010671945.1 Moorena sp. SIO4E2 | reverse complement strand
TTTGTAAGTGTGCTCCTTCCATCTCCAAGCCAATCACATTCCAAGATGAACTTTTGAAGTAAGCTAAAATATCAGAGTTTTGCAAAGAGGTTCCCATTACTGTCACCAACGCTCCTTCATAAATGGGGATGCCATCATCTTGAAAATCCTCACTCTTTAGCTCATTAACAAAAGGATAATTATCTGCTGTTCCCTCAAAGATGTGTGCCGTTGGTAGCATTAAATCTCCCTTTTTACCCACCAATATTCCCGCTTTTCCCATTACCGAAATCGACTTCACATTAAGTTTTTTGGAGTGCCCGCTGGTTTGATAAGGTTTGAGTAATTCATCCATAATCTCAAACGCTTGTTCCCCAAAGGCATAATCCATTACCAAGATAACTGGCTTTTCCTGTTCAATTATGTTAGGATTAATTGGTAATTCAGGGGAAAGCAAAGCCAGGGGTAACATAGCAGTATCAAAAATCTGTACGTGGATATTTGTCCCAGCTCGATCGGCCAGATAAAACATCCCGTTTTGCAAGGCAAACTCCCTAACCTCTTGGTTTAGGTGGGCGTTTTCTGGTAAACTTAACTCACGGGCAATTTCCTCAATTTTTTTGTCCTGTCCCAAGGTGTGTTTCAGTGCTGATGGCGCAAATAAGCAATTCATCACGCTATGCAAATTCGCACTAATAATATGGAGTGGGCGCTCCCATAAATTGTTTTCTAACACAAAGCCTTTAACATCACTGGCCCACTGCGCCCCGTGGATATGATGTCCAATCCGCTCCCGGAGTGTGGAACTGAAAGTAATTTTGCGATCGCGTTGGGATTGGACTTCTTCCATCGCCACTCGACCCAGCCAATAGATAATATCAAATAGACCATTATTGTCAGAGCTAGCCTGAGCCAGGCGATGGTAAGCGTGTTTGGTTTCTTCAAACGTACGTCCTAAAAGAGTACTTAAGTAAGAAAAAGCTCGATGCTGGACTTCCAGGTCTTCTGACACCAACGACTTAGGATTATCCGGGGATTGTTGACCTGTAACCATTTCTTCGAGCTTTATCCACTCTCGTGTTGGTTGACCTTCCTCCAGAGCATGGTCTCTAATTTTATTAGCTTCGATATAAATAAAGGTCAGATGGGTAAGAATGTCATAAATCTCGCTACGCCCTCGGGTAATTTCGATCAGCATCGTTTCTTCATCAATGCGGTAGCAATTACGGCGACGTTTAGCAGGAACAATTGTCTCAAATCCTGATTGACTATACCCTTCTGCCGCCACCAGTTTCACAAAACGACACATTTCCATGCCGCAGGGTAAGCGATCGATAACATAAACTAGACCATTCAATTCCACTTTCTGTGGGTCAGCAATGGAGCCATAAATTTCTGGTTGCAAAGTCAGCAACGCTTGCCTCAACGCTGCACCAGAAGCACCCCCCGGCTTGTAGTATCCTCGGATAAATAGATGTCGCATGATCACATAAATCCGTTCGATAGCAGCCCGAGATTCTTGAGCGCGAGTTCTTGGCGGAACCGGAATAGTCATACAGAGGCTCTGTTACGATTGCTAGGAATGATATCAAGTATAGTTGGGTCAATTACCCATTACCCATGACCCATTACCCATGAGTTAATGAATTGCTGTGTGTTTGCGCTCCTTCAAATCCTGCACCTGTTGTTCCAAAGTAGCGATGCGGTCTATCAATGTCCGAATTAGCTTGGCCTCTACATCGGGCAGTTTGTCCTGTGCCAGGATAGCAAAAGAGTACTTCTAGCCAATTTCGGGCAGCGGGGTCTCTTGTGAAAATAACGTCGATATCTGCCCAAAGGGTTTGCCACCAACCAAAAGCCAGGGAGGAAGTAGTAGACCTAGAAGAAGCATCAGATGGTGCAGCGGGGTTTGTTGGTACATCAACGGTTTGGGATTTGCTACTGATGTCTTGGCTTCTAGTAAACGTAATAGGTTGTAGCATTGACATGTCTCCTGAATGACTATGACTTCCTGAGCTTTTGAGAATTATTTCGGGATTTAAGCAGGTGCATCTCATTAAAGCTGTTTTACTCGGTGGTGCGTTACGGGCAGCAACCTAACCGTGGTTACCGAGAAAATCCTCGGCCCCCCTAACGCACCCTACGCAAAATTTTCAAATATGAGATGCACCCATTGAACCAGGGGTGATTGGATCAAATCACGGTATTTTTTGACCATTTAGTCAAAAAATGACCAAAAAAAATTTTGCTACCTCTGAACCGATTATTCGAGTACAGACAAAGCTACCTCCAGAATGTCATCTAGATAAGAACAACTTGGATGTATTTTACCTCGGACATTGAATCCCAATATAACATGATGTAGAAAGCGAGCGAGTTGACGTGGATTAGCCTCCCTTGGCAACTCCTGAGCGGCTACAGCCCTCTCTAATGCCCGCTCCAAGGCTTTGTCCACCTGCCGGGTTAGGCACTGAACCATCTTAGCCACTGCTGGGTCATGGGGAGCCAACTCCATCATGGTATTGGCCATCATACACCCACGATATTTGGGACAGATAGCCTCAGAAGCCAACCCTCTGATTAGATTACGGATGTTTTCTAAGGGAGAGCCCGGTTCATTCAACCGTTGCTCAATGCAGCAGACTACGGTTTGTCCATAGTGCTGTACTGCCTCCAAAAACAGAGAATGTTTACTACCAAAGGTGTTGTACAGGCTTTGGCGTTGGATGCCCATGTGCTTGAGCAGGTCATTGAGCCCGGTAGCATTGTAGCCTTTAGACCAGAACAAGTCCATAGCTTTTTCTAGGGCTTCTTCCCGGTCGAACTCTAGCTTTCTTCCAACCATAGTTTTAGGTTAGCACAATTTTGACTATTGGGACTTAGACAAAAATCAAGCCCAAATATACCCCAAAGTGGCTTGATAAGAGGCAAATACCTCCTGATGGTAGGTAAGCCAATTAAAGAACCGGAAAGACATTGCAGTACGATTTGCATCCATTGCTTCTGTAAAGGTGTTCATTCGCGTAGGGTGGCCTTTGGCCAAGGTTTATTAGCCCATTGCCTTCTTAACCCCCCAGTAATTTGATGCCAAATGAGAAAAGTATAAGCACAATAAACTAAAAGAAAATGCCTTAGTAAACTGCGTTTATTCCTCACTTGATATTTTCGTAAACCTAACCAGCCTTTAGCTTCACGATAGAAGACTTCAATCCAATTCCTTTGAGAATAAGTTTGAACTATCCACTCTGGGTTTACTATTGATGACTCTACGTTAGTCATAAAGTAGTCGATATCTGGGCGTTGCTGATTCTGGGTATGGTTTTGCCCCCCTAGCCCCCCAATTTTGCGGTGCGACCCGTGGCGAATTTAATTCGCCGACGGAAAGCGCACCGGTGGGGGAATAAGACTTTCTTGCGTCCCCCAGCGAGGGATTGCTCGCTGGGGGACCCACGGGGGCTTGACCAAAACCAGATGATCGCGTATTCATTCCTTGATTCAGCAACGCCGATATCTGAGGCTCCTGGTGCTGAGTTGGCATTCATGACGATAGCAAAACTCTTTTCTCCTTCATTAGCTGAGATTTTCCCGGTGAAGGTAGCTACCCAAAGGGTTTTCGGCTTTTTTAGATTGAGTTTAACCGGAGTTAAGTCCTCTTTTGATAGGGACGCGCGCTAACTCGTCTAATCGAATTTATTGTTCTGTTTCTGTCCTTGACTCGGTTTTTCTTATTACTTTGAGGCCCGACCCAAGGGCAGTTTACCTGCCCATTGGAACGCGCGCCTATTCGGTTTTTTGCCAACCCTACTAAGAGGTTGTCTGAGAAGTCTCATTTGCTACATCAAAGCCCCCTAAATCCCCCAATTTTGGGGGACTTTTAGCCGCAAATTGATTCTTGTTCCCCCCAGAATTGGGGGGCTAGGGGGGCAAAATTCAGTATCAAAAAACTTGGGAGATATCCTCTAAATAGTTCAATCGTCTTTTTTCCAATTCTTTCACTAATGTTGAGTTATTCCCATACCCAGTATCAGTTAGTACCACTCCCGGTTTATATCCTCTGCTTAGACTTCTATCTACTAACTCTCAAGCGAGTTCAGGTTTATTTTTAAATTATTCGTCTTTTTTTCCTGAGGGCAATGAATTAGCGTGTTGGGACAACTCTATGTCTAATGGTAGGCTTTTTTTTCGTCATACAGATGAGTGTAACCCATGACTATTCCATTGTCTGTTTTGCCAATTTCACCAATATACTGTCGGACAACGACCTTAGTAAAGTTACCACTTTTTCTATGCCCCGAATCATCAATAATTAAGTTTAATCCTCGTCTGATTTTTGTTTGGGAACACTTATGCATAATTTGTAACCGACGTTCATTCACCTCCTGGTATGACCAAGGAGCCTCCGTCAAGAAGTGATGTAATCCATGGTAAGTCACACCAACAGCATTCTCGGCGATCTGATCAAGGTTTTGTCTCTCACTTTCCCCCAATAATCCCCCGATGAGTGTGCCCTTACTCCCTTTTTTGAGCCTTTGTTTTGAACACCTCATCAAAGTGCTTACACCATCTCTCAAAGCAAGGTGGCATCGCTGCGGGAGTTGTCTGTTTGATCAGGATTGACCTCGACGTGAAAACTCGGCTTAGCAAGTATTATACCCTCAAAACACCTTTTTTATTGTTTAAGTCCCACTAGTCGCAGATACGGACAAAATGGATATCCGAAGCCAAATGGAAAACCAGCACTATGGATTCCTAGCTATTTTGCTGCTTCCGTTGCTGGAGCTTCTATTGAGGTGCTGAAAGAGTACATCAACAATCAAAGAAAGCCGTCCTAGAAGGACGGGGCTTCGGCAAAGCCGACGCTACGCGAACAGACCCATTTTTTTTGGTGAGATTAGCGGTAACATATAACTCAGTAAACTTAATTATGTTAACTTTTAAATAGGACAGTAATGACTAATTTAGGGGACAACCTAAAAAAAAGACGAGAATCCCTAAATATCACCCAGCGGGAAATCGCTCATGAATTGGGCGTAACCGTTACCACGGTGCAAAATTGGGAAGCGGGCAGGCATATCCCCAAACTGTACCCAAATCAGCTCAAGGCATTGTGTGACCTGCTGAAAGTTACCCTAGATGAATTGGCAAAGTGGGTAACTGATTGAACTGTTGGGATCTACCTAAAAAAAAACGCCCCATATGGGGCGTAACGCTTTCCTATTAACCTGGGACAGTGTCCCAACAGTTAATCAAAAACTAAAACAGGAGAGGATTATCGCCATTTTATTGGCTACTTGTTACAGCGCCTGTGAACCAAACTTTTCGCAAAACAATCAGAAAAAATTTTTGGGGGCAAAATCTGTAGGGAATCGGGAATCGGGAATCGGGAATCGGGAATCGGGAATCGGGAATCGGTAATCGGGAATCGGGAATCGGGAATCGGGAATCGGGAATCGGTAATCGGTAATCGGTAATCGGGAATCGGGAATCGGGAATCGGTAATCGGGAATCGGGAATCGGGAATCGGGAATCGGGAATCGGGAATCGGGAATCGGGAATCGGGAATCGGGAATTGGTAATCGGGAAACAATCTTGTTTAACCGATTACTATGACAACCGCAATCAGCGTGTTTTTATATGATTTGTAAACACAGGTATTGCAGAAATTTGCTTGCATACAAGAGGCAAAAGGCAAGATTGTCAAGAGATTCGGAGTGTTATTTTACAATAAAAAAATACCTCAATGGTTTACATCTCATTTGGAAACCATTGAGCGCGATCGCTAATACAAAAAAATGCCCTAAACAGGGCATTTTGTCAGTTGTCCTACGGAGTAGTGTTTAAAACGTTGTCTTTGTAGTGGTTGTGGTCCCTAAATGCCCACATCACCAAGAATTTCTGTCTTCCAAATCGCTAATTATGCCCCTAAGCAGCCATTTCTTCCATCATCATCGCCATTTGCTGCTTGGCAAGAATGTTTTTCATGTGCTTCTTCACCGTATTGAGGGTAACAAACAGTTCTGCAGCAATCTCTTTGTAGGAGTAATTGACTCGACGCAGTAACCAGACTTCTGCCTCACGGGCAGTTAAGCCATATTTCTGAACTTCAGCTAGGGCTATACTATGAATGGATTGACGTTGGTCTTCGAGGGTAACTATAATATAACGCTGCTCAGATATCCTCAGGTTGAGCCATCTAGCCCGAATCCGAAAGGTTGTGGAGTGACTCGTAGTAATCTCTGAATCTATAATTACAGATTGATGGGCATAGAATTCATCACTTTCTTTCAAGGCTTGGCAGACACGCCAGATTTCTTTAGGCACCACCGTAAAATGTTTGCTGTTCGGAGTAAGTTGCTCACAAAGAACACGAGCGGTTTCATTGCTATGAACCAAATCTCCTTGTGTATTCAGAATTAAAACACCGTCAATAAAACCTTCTAGTACTCCTTGCAGTAGACCATTGTCTAACTGTTGCACCTGAGGAGCGGATTTTTCTAGAGTGTTGGTGAGAGTATACATGGTCTGTTGACGCACTAACTGGATTTAAACTGTTTAGGTGTGCTTGACCCATTAAGAATTAAATTCGCCACGAGTCGCACCTGTTGAATCACACTTGGCTTAGCCATTTGTTACAGCACCTCTCAACCAGGGTTTTCGCAAAAAAATCCGACAAAAATTTTTTTTGGGCTTTTTTGCGAAAAACCCCCCGATCACTCGTGTAAATAAATACTGGGTGACTTTTGCCATTCCCCAACATTGATGCCTAAGATGTCTAGGGATGGTCAATACTGAGTCCAGTCTTCGGGCTGCCCTTTGTAGCGCTTCTCATGGGGAGTAGAGGTTAGTAGTTAGTGTAAGCATCTACCAACATAAACAACAAACTACTAACAACTAACTTGAGAACCGCTATCGATAGACTAATGCGTACTAAACACGATTGACCGTAGGTCACGCTACGCGATCGCATTTACAACAGGGACATAACCGATGAAAAATCTAGATCGAATACTCCGTCAGCTGATAGTTGAAGCATGTAATCATCCACCATTAAGTCTGGAACGTCGGCAAAAACTGAGCGAGGTACATCTACTAGTGATGAAATCCGGCAAGCTTTGGAAAGAATATAGCTCTTATTATAATGACGCTCTCCAAGAGATGTGGGAATATTGCTGTGGCCATCCTGAAGAGTATGACCCGACTATCAAAGGTGTGATTACTTGGCTCGACGATGAACTAAAAAAGCGACTGAGACGATTTCGAGATGCTGGCTATAGGCAACAGAAGCGGCAAATTACTGGCCTAAGCACAGAGGAAGGTAAAACTATTGACCCTGTAGATAGGGTACCAGCTGCTCCTGATCTACAGCCAGTTATGAAAATTTGGCAAAAAACCTTGGATTGGGTTAAAACAGACCCAGAAGGAGTGTTACGTCAGACTTGCTTTAGGAAACGCCCTGAGATTAATGCCCAAGTCCTAATCCAGCGGCGACTCCCTCCTGATCAGCCTTGGAAAACCATTGCAGCAGAATTTAAGCTAACCCCACCAGAAGCTAAAGATTTGCCCAAATTCTATAACCGTAAATGCTTACCCCTGTTGCGAAAATTCGGTGTATGCCAGGGATATATAGAAGAAAAGTCAAAGACTGGTAGCTCGAAAAGCACCACAAAACCCCAACCTAGGAAAAAATCATGAGACACAACGCCAACATGCTATCAGATTGGTCAATCCCCATGCCGATTACCCAGTCGGCCCTAGAGATAGCCCAGCAGTTTGCTCAGTACCAACCCACCACGCAAAAGGCTGAACAAGTCTATCTCAACACCCTGGCAGTGTGTGCGGTGAATAACTACTTACGGATTCTGGGTATTCCCACTGACCTAACCGCAGGGGATAGCTGGAATTCAGTAGTGGGCTTGGCTGAAAATGTGGCTGACCTGAGGGTAACCGGTTTGGGGCGCTTGGAATGTCGGCCTGTCAAACCCGGTGATTTGACTTGTCCCATTCCCCAAGAGGTAAGATTTAACCGGATTGGCTATGTAGTGGTTGAGATTGATCAAGACCATACTGAAGCCACGCTGCTGGGATTTTCCGCAACTTCGGAAACCGGTGAATTAGTCATCCACCAATTGCGATCGCTTAAAGATTTACCAGCCTACCTCGATCAATTTCAACCTATGACACAACTCAGTCAATGGTTGGAGCATATCTTTGAAGCAGGTTGGCAGAGTTTGGAAACCCTTTTAGGTAACCAAGGTTCTCAGCCAGCTTTCGCCTTTAGAACCAAGTCTCAGACCATTAAGCGATGTAAACAGATTGAATGGGGCAAACCTAATCAAGGGGTGGCTCTGGTTGTGGAACTCACCCCAGAATCCGAAACGAAGCTGAATGTTCTCCTACAACTCAATCCCATCAATGGTCAAACCTATCTACCCCCCAATCTGCAGTTGCTCTTGCTAGATGAGGAGCAAGAAATGCTGATCAATGCCCAAGCCAGAAACCAGGATCAAGCCATTCAATTGGATTTTAGTTGCGAAGCCGGAGACCGTTTCAGTGTCAAGGTTGCTCTGGATAATGCCAGTGTGATCGAAGAGTTTGTGATCTGAAATTCCCAAATCCGCTGTTCCCGATTCCCTGTTCCCTATTCAGTACGCGCTATAACTAGGAATAACATTAGACAAAATACTGATTTTTGACGGTTGACAGTAAACCGTCAACCGTCAACCGTTAAAAAACTAAGCCAATGGCAAAGCTAGTAACTCTTAAGCTGGATGGGGATTTTGAGGAAGGTTTTCGGGTCACTCTGGAAATTGGCTCAGAAGGCGAAGGTCCGGAAACAGAACTTACTGGCAGATTGCCTCCAGCACCCAATCTAGTCAACCACTATCACGAGTGGCGGTCAACCTATCGCAGTCTGGGGAGCTCTTTGCGGGCAATCAAAATCAAACGAGTGGCAATCGGTGGTTCCATCAACAACCAGAGTCAGGGATTATGCGATCGCTTAAATCGGTGGCTGAAGTCAGAGTTATTTAGTCCACTGCGGGAAAAGTGGTTGGAAAAAGTGGGCACTACCGAAGAAGTCCGGGTGCTGATTCGTACCAAAAATCCCCAGCTCAGGCAGCTTCCTTGGCATCAGTGGGACTTTTTAGAGCGTTACCACCAAGCAGAAATTGCCCTAAGTACTCCAGAGTATGAACAACCAGGCAAATCGAACCAAAGCCGTGATCGACACAAGGTTAGAATTCTAGCGATTTTGGGCAATAGCGAAGGGATTAATATCCAACAAGACCGACAATTATTAGAGAATTTACCCTTTGCAGACATTACCTTTCTGGTAGAAGAACCACGGCAGAAGCTCAACGAAGCCCTGTGGGAGCAACCTTGGGATATTCTGTTTTTCGCAGGTCATAGTGAAACCGAGGCAGGAAGGGGTCGGATTCATATCAATCAGACCGATAGCTTAACCATTGACGAACTCAGAGAAGCCCTCAAAAAAGCCATAGAAAGGGGGTTGTCCCTAGCAATTTTTAATTCTTGTGATGGCTTAGGATTAGCCAATGAGCTAGAACAGCTGCACATTCCCCACATGATTATTATGCGGGAGCCCGTACCGGATCTGGTAGCACAGCAGTTTTTGCAATATTTTCTCAAAGCCTTTGCTAGTGGTAAGTCCTTGTATCTAGCAGTGCAAGAAGCCCGGAAAAAACTGCAAGGTTTGGAAGATCAATGTCCCTGTGCCAGTTGGTTGCCAGTGATTTGTCAAAATCCCGCTGCCATACCCCCAACCTGGCAACAGTTGCGTGGCAATCACCAGCGCCACCTGCTCCAATCGGCCCTGATCGTCAGTGTGGTGGTTACTATTTTAGTCATGGTGATCCGGCAGCTGGGAATGCTGCAGCTTTGGGAACTAAAGGCATTTGACCAGCTGATGCGGCTACGACCTAATCCAGGGGTAGACACCCGTTTGCTGGTGGTTGAAGCCACAGATGCTGAGATCATGCGCTATGGCTATCCCCTCCCAGATCAAACCCTAGCCCAAGTCCTAGACAAGCTAGAGTCTGATCAACCGCGAATGATTGGCTTAGATATCTTTCGCGAACGTCCTAGAGAACCTGGTCACCAGGCATTGAGCCGTCAGTTACAGCAAAATCAGAAATTCATTGCCCTGTGTAGCGCTAGGGAAGCTAACAACCCCAAAAACTCAGGCATCAAACCTCCCTCTGGGGTGCCAGAATCCCGCCTTGGTTTTAGCAATATCATGGCTGACCCTGATGGCATTATCCGTAGGCATCTTGTATTTATGCATCCCTACCACGATGACCCCTGTGCCACCGACCACTCCTTCAGTGCTAGGGTCGCATTGCATTACTTAGCCCAAGACCGAATCAAAGCAAAAACCATTGCTATGAATAAAATACGCTTGGGTAAGACTGTCTTAACAGAGTTGTCAGCTAATGCTGGGGGTTACCACAATCGTGATTATCGGGGGTTCCAGGTGTTACTCAATTACCGGAAAACTGTAGCCCGACGAGTCACTGTCACAGAGGTGCTAGAGGGTAAGGTCAAACCAGAGTGGGTCAAAGACAAAATTGTTCTGATCGGAATAACTGCAAGGATTGCCAAGGATTACCATCTTACCCCCTACAGTGCCCTGGAGTGGCCATACCAAGAAATGCCAGGGGTAATTCTTCAGGCTCAGATGGTCAGTCAGATGATCAGTGCTGGCCTCGGTGAGCGTCCATTATTATCGGTGTGGTCGGTCTGGGGAGACCTGTTCTGGGTTTGGGCTTGGTCAATCATTGGTGCTACCATTGCCTGGCGCTATGGTCGAATACTGTATTGGGGACTCGCTACGGTCACAGCGACAGGGGTTTTATATCTCCTATGCTTTGGTCTATTTACTTTAGGAGTATGGGTACCTCTGGTGCCATCAGCCTTAGCATTGGTAGCCACTAGTGTAATTGTGGTGGTTTACCGGAAACCACTTGGAGGGATCACTCCCTTAGCTCTGGATGGTATAATTATAGGATTTTTATACAGATAAAAATCCTATAATTATTTATACCAGTTATAAATTGTTTGATAAAAAAATTTATACAAACTGAATATTATGGCCAGAATATACCGTATTTTAAGTAAATTTTTAAGTAAATTTTTAAGTAAGTCCAGGACACTCAGCAACGAACCACTGAACAAAGTGAGTTTGATTGTGATTGTGGTGATTGATATTTTTATCTTAATCAATGTGTTTACAGGACTGAATGATATTAGCACATGGCCGATGAGTCCTGCTCAGACTTATCCATGTTATTACCAGTGGAACAATTACCGTAGACAAACTGATCAAGATAAAGACTATAACATTATTAGCCGTTCATTGGGATCAACTAGTTTTAAACAATCCTATCAACAAGCTGAAGAAGGACATCTGGGTAAAGTTTTTACAACCTGTTTGAAGTATGCAGAATACAAAGATAAGATTAACAATCCCGAAAACCAGAAAACTGAAAAAGCTATTAACCAAAAAAAATCAAAAATAAGTACCA
>NZ_JAAHIE010000211.1:0-11632 GCF_010671945.1 Moorena sp. SIO4E2 | reverse complement strand
AAGACTCCACATGGCAAATAATTTCTAGCATCAAACATGATAAATTAAAAATTTTTTCCTATCCCAATGCGGGTGTCAACCGAGCTCGTAATCGTGGATTATCCCATGCTTCAGGGGACTATATTGCCTTCCTAGATGCCGATGATCTCTGGCATCCGGATAAATTACAGTTCCAGTTAAACGCCTTACAAGCAAACCCCCAAGCCGCCGTTGCCTATAGTTGGACAGATTACATTGATGAATCAGGTCAGTTTTTGCGGCGAGGTAATCATATCACTCTCAATGGTAATGTTTATCCTCAGCTGTTGCTAACAGATTTTTTGGAAAATGGTTCTAACGTCCTGATTCGTAAGAAAGCATTTGACACAGTTGGTCAATTTGATGAATCCCTAACCCAGGCAGAAGATTGGGATATGTGGCTACGGCTCGCAGCTCGTTATCCCTTTGTAGCTGTACCATACCCACACATTTTATATCGAGTCTCTGCTAATTCAGCCTCTTCTGATACTTCCAAGATGGAAGCAGGTTGTTTACAAGTAATTGAACGAGCCTTTGCTGCTGCTCCTGATTCTCTACAATATCTGAAAAAGCACAGCCTCGCTAACCTGTATAAGTACCTAATTTTCAAGGCTCTTGAATCCTCTCCACAACGACCCCAAACCCTAGCCGCACTGCGATTTATTGGCCATACCCTCAGACATGATCCAAGTTTTTTACTGACAAGAACTACCTTAAAAGTATTCCTGAAAGTTATCCTATTACTGATTTTACCTGCTCCTCAGTCTACCGCTTTACTAAATCGATTTCCAAGATTGTCGAATACTAGCACTATTCTTGGATACCTACGAACAGAACCTTAGACGGGTGCATCGTAAGCATTTAGCTATCAGCTATCAGCTATCAGCTATCAGCATTCAGCTATCAGCTATCAGCTATCAGCATTCAGCATTCAGCATTCAGCATTCAGCATTCAGCATTCAGCTATCAGCTATCAGCTATCAGCTATCAGCTATCAGCATTCAGCATTCAGCATTCAGCATTCAGCTATCAGCTATCAGCATTCAGCTATCAGCTATCAGCATTCAGCTATCAGCTATCAGCCATCAGCTATCAGCATTCAGCTATCAGCATTCAGCATTCAGCCGAAGGCCAAGGTCTTTGGCTGAATGCTGATGGCTAACCTTCAACCTGCTAACCTTCAACACTACTAACCTTCAACATCCTAACCTTCAACACTACTAACCTTCAACATCCTAACCTTCAACACTACTAACCTTCAACACTACTAACCTTCAACCTGCTAACCTTCAACACTACTAACCTTAAACCTGCTAACCTTCAACACTAATAACCTTAAACCTGCTAACCTTAAACCTGCTAACCTTAAACCTGCTAACCTTCAACACTAATAACCTTAAACCTGCTAACCTTCAACATCCTAACCTTAAACCTGCTAACCCAAAAAAATAGCCGCAGAAATACTTTCCACGGCTAGGAATTTTCGACTATGCACTGAATTTTCTCACCTATCTGTTCGCGTAGCGAACAGACCGGAGCCTTTGGCCGGGGGGGGTTTCCCCCCCAGAAATTTAGCGATGCAGCGCGGTCTTGGGGGTTTCCCCCATGAGCGACTGCATCAAGACAAGGTGTTAACGCCAAATCCAGTATCTCCTCATGATCGTAATAAATTGGCCTGGAATTCCAGTGGGTTGAAGAGGACTCCACTCCGAAAGCTGTGCATAGCCCATGGCATTAAGGATATGCATTGTATTGCTTATTTGCTGGCGAGTTCCCTTCAGAATATACGGAACAAGGAATTCTTTTTCGGAAAACTCCTCAGGAGTAATCTTCGGAGTGATATGCTCTGGATTATTGTCTGAATTTGGCCGAAAATTGTGATGCATAGTCGAAAAACTCTTTTTAGGTTTATAAATATAATCATAATGATTACAAAATATATTGTCAAGGGTTTTTATAATTTTTTTTTGAGGGATAATTTAAAGGAAACGAGGGAATCGGGAATCGGGAATCGGGAATCGGGAATCAGTAAAAAATCGGAAGCGATCGCGTAGAGTGACATGCAGGTCAATCGCGTTTTTTTTTATTAAAATTACCGATAAAATTGGTTAGCTAAAATTGTAATAACAAGTTAGCGATCGCGTAGCGTATCTTTGCTGAGCATCGAGTTTTTTTTCGGAGTAATATTACCGAAAACCTCGACAACAGTAAATCTTAAAAATCATAATTTCCCGACTCCCGACTCCCGACTCCCGACTCCCGACTCCCTACTCTCTGTTCCCTTTGCCATTAATCTACACCGTTGAATCATATCAACATAGGCTGGCGATAACTGCTGCCAACTAAACCGATCATAGACCGTACGATGACAATTTTCACGCTTACTTTGGTTATAACCTTCCCCCAACACTTGAGAAATTAGATTAGCTAAACTTCCAGTTAATTCAAAATTCGCTAAATATCCTTCATTGCCTAAAACAAAGTGAGTAATGTCATAATCATGAGCTAAACAAGGTAAACCATGGGACATTGCCTCAACAATTACTCGTGGTAATCCTTCATGGAGAGACGCTAAGACGAAAAGATCAGCAATCTGATAGTAATCCTTTACTTGCTCACGAGCAACAGTTCGCACTTGAAACTGATTAAGCCCTAATAGCTCTTGGCCAAGCTGAATAATTTCCGGTGATTCAGCATCCTGTTGACCTAATAATAATAGGAATGGTCTAGGTTTTGGTAAACTCGCTACTTCATGAATAATGTAATCCATGCGCTTGTGAGAGTTGTTAATTGCTGCCACAGAAAGAATTAACGGTTGCTGTTTCGGTAGTCCTAATTTTTCTCGTAACCCCTCTCTTTCTAATGGTGACAGTATCTGTAATTTCGCAGGGATAAAGAATCCAGAAGGAAGTAGACTTTGTTTCTCAGCAGGCTCTCCATAATTTAACGCCTGTTTAAAGTGAATTGGTGTTAACTGCTGTACATGATCCCAACGGGAAAAAGGAGGGGATAAGGCTCCTCCATTACGGAAAAGCAGCTTATAATTCTGTTTTGTCAAACGCCGCCAGTGCCACAGTAGATAGCCTAAGCCATCATCACTAAAGTAAATTACCTCTGGACGTTCACGATATATATGGGATAATAAACTTAAGGTAAATGATGCTTGTTCAATAAAGTAGCCTTCTTGTCTGACAAAATAGTCACCTTTTTTTAAAAATTCACTTAATTGCTTAACCAATCTTCCCAGTTGAGCTGCCATCCAGCTATACCGTGGCAGATTCCATAATGTAATCATTTTGTCTTTAGACTTACCTCCTCCTTTAAACAGGGTGATATCAAGAGATGATTCCTGGGATAAAGCAGCAAAGCACTCTTGGGCAAAAGACTCATAGCCCCGCTGGATATGACCCAGACCAGAACAGATTAGAAAAACTTTAGTCATGGTATTGCGGATTGATTTATTATCGGTATATAGTTAAATTGTATAGCTCAGGGAACAGGGAATCGGGAATCGGGAATCGGGAATCGGGAATCGGGAATCGGGAATCGGGAATCGGGAATAAAAAACTTTGTTAATCTATCTGGTTAGCTGCTAATTACAATATCCTATTCCAAGTGAATTCATTGTGGCAAGTTAATTAAGGGAAAGCAAAAATAAAGGCAAGAGGCATGCTAGAGGCAAGAGTTAATCAAGTCCATAACCATTGAAATTATGATTGATAAAAAAAACACCAAAAAAATCGATATTTTTCCTAATATAACCGACTCCCGACTCCCGACTCCCGACTTCCTGTTCCATTTTGTCAACTAAATCTCTCTAAAATAATTATGATACTTAACGCGATTTTAGTGCGATCAATCCTTGTTGGTGCTTGGTCTTTTGTCAAGAGCAAACTACCACCAGAAGGAAGACGAAAACTAGGAACATTCCTAGGACGAATGGCTCAAAAGCCTCTAATAACTAGTCTAGTGCGTTGGTATGATCAACGGTCAGTAGATGCCTATCTGATTTCATTTCCTAAATCTGGACGAACTTGGCTCAGATTGATGATTGGACGGGCACTAGAAAAGCACTTAGAGCTAACTGACCCCAAAATTATGGAGAGAATTTTGGAGTTGGAAACCTTAGCGCCATTGCACCCTGATGTCCCAAAAATTCGAGTTATTCATGATGATGAACCAGAATGGAAAAAGCCTGATGAACTTGTTCAAAGTAAAGCCAACTATAAAAATGCTAAAGTAATTTTATTAGTCCGAGACCCTAGGGATGTAGTAGTATCTATCTATTTTGAACATACTAAACGGGTGGGACACTATGCCCACATCATGCAGCAAGTAGACTCTCTGAAGCAGTATGCTGAACGAATTAAACCCTATGAAGGGGATTTGCATAGCTTCATCCATGAGTCAGTGGGGAGCTTTGATACTTTAATTAGCTATTACAATATATGGGAAGCTAATCGCCATCTCCCGAAAGATTTTTTGTTGGTGCGTTATGAAGATATCAAAACAAATACCCAAAAAGAACTGAGGCGGGTTTTAGAGTTTTTAGGAGTTAAATCAGTTCAGGATGAAGTAATTGAAGAAGCTGTCAACTTTGCCTCGTTTAAGAATATGCGCCAGATGGAAAAAAACCGGACATTTAAATCGGATCGTTTGACACCAACTGACCAGCAAGATCAAGAGTCTTACAAAACTCGTAAAGGAAAAGTTGGAGGATTTACTGAATATTTAAATAACGAAGATATTGATTATCTGAATCACAAAATGGAGGAACATTTATCGGATTTTTACCAGTATAAACCCTGAAGCTGTTGTGGGTTATCAGGTGTGGGGTGTGTAGCGATCGCGTAGCGTGACCTGTGGTCAATCCCGTAGCGTGACCTGTGGTCAATCCCGTAGCGTGACCTGTGGTCAATCGCACTCAAGACAAGTGGGCTTATTCACCAGACTAGACTAAACTAGTGTATATATCTAGCTAGCTAATAGGCTAGTAAAAATGATTCTTAACCAAAACTTCCAGGTAATTGAGAATGCTGCCCAAATTGATGACCAATTTTGTTTAAAATTAGGACCGCAAGCTAAGGCAAAAGTCTACCGAGTATTGATTAACGATACAGGACAAATCCTACTCGACCCAATTCCAGAAGAAGAACAGTGGTTATGGCAAAATCCCGAAACCCTGGCGCAGGTGAAACGGGGTATCCAGCAAGCAGCAGAAGGTCAAGGAAAATATTTAGGTGATTTCGCTCAATATGCTAGCCTGGATATTGATGACTAGTGGATTTTCAATAATTAAACTATCAGCGATTAGCGCTACTTGAGGTGCGATCGCGTTCACCTATCAGCGATCAGCCTATGGGCTAGGGGCATGCTACACGGAACAGCTAAAGGCGAAAAGCCACACTAAACCGAACAGCTGTTGAATAAAATAGCTGACCGCTGACCGCTGACCGCTGACCGCTGACCGCTGAACGTTGAACGCGCACCCGTGCGCTTCGCGCATAGGCTTACAACTTCACTAGTCTTCCTCAAGATACGGAAATCCGAATCCCTATCGGTGGACAACCCCATATGTCGTATCAAAAATAATCCCTCAGAATCGTTAAAGGGACATTCATATAAATGTAGCTATACCAGTCAATAACCCCACCCTGTTGAGGGATGGGGCTTGCATAAACAACCAATTATGCGTGTTTGACTAGACCATTTGAGCCGAATTTTGGAACGAACGCTTGGATGCTTCCCCAGTTCAAGTCTCTTCAAGACTGTGTTGTCAGTCGCTGTTAGACAGGACATCTTAAATTCGGTGGTCCAGGGGACGGGTCAAGTGCCCAAATACTTTTCTCGTGAGGTTTATCACCATGTTACGAGTTCCAGTTATTTCACCTGATGGAAGACCATTGATGCCTACAAAAGCATCTCGTGCTCGACGTTGGCTTAATCAAGGTTTAGCTGTTATTTACCAAAACGATCTAAATGTTTTTGCTGTTCAGTTAGTTAACCAACCATCTGAGGAACAAACTCAGGATATTGCTATTGGGATTGACCCTGGAAAGATGTTTTCTGGCATTGCTGTTCAGTCAAACAAAGCCACTCTTTGGACGGGACATTTAGTTTTGCCATACAAGAAGGTTCGCGAACGCATGGATACTAGACGAATGATGCGTTCGCGTAGCGTCGGCTTCGCCGAAAAAACTCGCAGAAGTCGTCGAATAGATCGCAGGGTACCTTACTCTCAAAGGTCTCATAGACAAAAGCGATTCTCAAACAGAGTAAACAAAAAGGTACCTCCTTCAATTCGAGCAAATCGCAAGTTAGAGCAAAGGGTGGCCAAAGAGCTTAGCCTTTTATACCCAGTAAAAGCTATTGTCTATGAGGTAGTAAAGGCTAGAGGAGACAAAGGTTTTTCTCCTGTCATGGTAGGCCAATATTGGTCAATATCTCAGCTAGAAAAAATAGCTCCAGTCACTCAAAAACAAGGCTGGGAGACTGCTCTAAAAAGGGAAGCTCTAGGACTGGTCAAAGACAAAACCGACAAAAGTCGGCAGACAGTCAACACTCATGCAATAGATGGAATAGCTTTAGCTGCTACTCATTTCTTGCGGCGCAAGAATTACTATCACAGTAAAGGTAAATTGAGTATCCCAGAAAACTGCAATATAACTAACGCTTTGTTTTCTGTTATTAGACGTGCTCCTATAAGTCGTCGTCAATTACACCTGTTGAATTTTCGTGCATGTGGAAAGCGGCGTAAATACGGAGGAACCACTACTAGTCATGGTTTTCGTAAAGGAGACTACGTTGAAGCTGTTAAAGCCGGAAAGATAACCCATGGTTGGGTGAGTGGCGAGACAGCAAAACAGGTTTCCGTTAGCGATATCAATTGGAAACGGATAGGACAATTTACTGCCCGAAAAGTCCGACTCCTAAAACGTTCAACGGGCTTACTTGTAAACAACTAATTGGAGGTGCGAAGAACTGATGACTGTACTGGAACAAGGCACAATCACGATTCATACTGAGAATATCTTCCCGATTATCAAGAAGTCTCTCTACACCGATCACGAAATCTTCTTGCGGGAGCTGATCTCCAATTCAGTGGATGCCATCCAGAAGTTGAAGATGGTCTCTTATTCTGGGGAGATTGACGGGGATGTGGGAGACCCGGAAATTAAAATTACCATTGATAAGGATAAAAAAACTCTCTCCATCTCGGATAACGGCATTGGGATGACTGCCGATGAGGTGAAAAAGTATATTAATCAAGTTGCTTTTTCTAGCGCTGAAGAATTTATCCAGCAGTACCAAAAGCAAGCTGACCAACAGATTATCGGTCACTTCGGATTGGGTTTCTACTCTGCTTTCATGGTGGCTCAGAAGGTAGAAATTGATACCCTCTCTTATAAATCAGGGGAAACAGCCGTTCATTGGAGCTGTGATGGTTCTCCAGCCTTTGAACTATCGGATTCAGAGCGGACGGAACGGGGTACTACTGTTACCCTCACCATGCAAGAGGAGGAACAGGAGTACTTAGAACCCTCACGGATTCGCCAGCTAGTGAAATCCTACTGTGATTTCATGGCAGTGCCCATCAAGCTGGAAGATGAGGTGATCAACAAGCATGAGGCACTGTGGAAGAAATCCTCAAGAGACCTGACCAAAGAAGACTATCTGGAGTTCTATCGCTATCTTTACCCGTTCCAAGATGAACCCTTGCTGTGGGTACATCTAAACACAGATTATCCTTTCTTGCTTGATGGCATTCTCTATTTCCCTAAACTGAAGCCAGACGTGGATGTGACTAAGGGGCAAATCAAGCTTTTCTGTAATCAAGTGTTTGTCAGTGACAACTGTGAAGAAGTAATTCCTAACTTCCTAATGCCACTGCGAGGGGTGATTGATAGCCCTGATATTCCCCTGAATGTTTCCCGTTCTGCTCTGACCAAAGACCGGACAGTGGCTCGGATTGGTGACTTTATTGCTAAAAAAGTTGGCGATCGCTTAAAGCAACAGTACCAGGATGAGCGGGATGAGTACATCCGTTCTTGGCAAGATGTGGGTACATTTGTTAAGTTTGGCTGCCTCAATAGCGATAAGTTTAAGAAACAAGTAGAAGATATTGTGATCTTCCGCACCACCTATCAACCGGTGGAAAGTTCGGAAGCTCCAAGCACTGACACCCCTAAGGTAGAAGTGCAATCCCAAGATGGGGATGCTTGGGAGGATGTCACCCCGGATGAGGGCACCGAACAGGACAAGTCTTCCTCTTCTCAACCCTACACCACCATCAAAGAGTATCTAGAGCGCAATAAAGAAAATCACGAAAATCGGGTATTCTATTGCACTGATGAGGCTAGCCAAGCCACTTATGTAGAACTGCACAAAAATCAAGGGTTAGAAGTCCTATTTATGGACTCCTTTATCGACACCCACTACATTAGCTTCTTGGAACGGGAATATACAGAGGCTAAGTTCTCTCGGGTGGATTCAGACTTGGATGATACCCTTGTTGATAAGGAGCAGGAAAAAGAGATTGTTGACCCGAAGACCAACAAAACCCGTTCTGACCTGATTAAGGAACTGTTTGAGCAAGCGATTAATAAGCCTAAGGTTAATGTCCGGACTCAAGCCCTGAAGTCTGATGACCCCCAAGGCACCCCACCGGCAATGGTATTGTTGCCGGAAGCCATGCGCCGTCTACAGGAAATGACTGCCATGATGCAGCAGGAGTCGGTGCAGTTTCCAGAGGAACATATTTTAGTGGTCAATACCACCCACCCACTGATTCAGAATCTAGTCAACCTCAGTCAAGGCAGTATTATTCAGAGTGGCGGTCAGTCTCCCTCAGCGGAATTGGCTAGCATGATTTGTCAGCATGTCTATGACCTGGCACTGATGGCTCAGAAAGGCTTTGATGCCGAAGGCATGAAGGCGTTTGTGGAACGGTCCAATAAGGTTATGACGCGCTTGACGCAATAGTAAAGGCTCGGTTGAAGGTTGAAGGTTGAAGGTTGAAGGTTGAAGGTTTGAGGTTGAAGGTTCGAGGTTGGAGATGTAGAAGATGTAGGGTGGGCAGTGGCTCAGACCGATTCACCAAGCTCGTCATCGGGTGACTAGGCACTGCCCACCAAAGAAGGTAGAAGATGTAGGGTGGGCAGTGGCTCAGACCGATTCACCAAGCTCGTCATCGGGTGACTAGGCACTGCCCACCTACGATTAATCACTCCCCCTACCTCCCCATCTCCCCGCGCCCCCGCCCCACACTACCCACACCTCCCGACTCCCGACTCCCCACTCCCGACTCCCCACTCCCCGCGCCATCTGCGAGATATGATCAAGAACAGACGTAAATCAAGAGGTACCCCATGTCCCGTAGATGTCAGTTGACTGGTAAAAAGGCCAATAACGGCTATGCCGTTTCTCACTCCCACCGTCGGACTAAGCGCTTACAAAACGTTAACTTACAGGTTAAAAGAGTTTGGTGGGAAGAAGGGAAACGTTGGGTGAAGCTGCGGATTTCCACTAAGGCCATTAAGACCTTGCAGAAAAAGGGTCTGCAAGCTATGGCTAAGGAAGCTGGGATTAATCTGAATCATTATTAAATCAGGGAGCAGGGAGTCGGGAGCGGTGCGACCCGTGGCGAATTTAATTCGACGACTGTAAGCGCACCGAGGGAGTCGGGAGTCGGGAAGATTTTAAATCGGGAACATTTTAAAACAGATTATGATATAATAACCCGATAATTCATCATATCCCTATCTCCCCATCTCCCCATCTCCCCGCGCCCCCGCCCCACACTACCCACACTACCCACACTACCCACACTTCCTACACTCCCCATCTCCCCAAGTTTTTCTCTGGGGATGATGGTTTTTTGGCTTAATGTGGGTAGGTTAAATCTATGAGTTTTTGGTAAAGGGCAATAGTCTGCCTGTAAGCTATCAGCTATCAGCTATCAGCTATCAGCTATCAGCTATCAGCTATCAGCTATCAGCTATCAGCTATCAGCTATCAGCTATTTGCCTTAGGCCACGCTACTTGAGGTGCTTTTGAATAAAATAAGCTGACGGCTGACGGCTGACGGCTGAATGCTTACGTCTGCCTTGAGAGGAGGTAGGTGAGTAGGGTGGGCAAAGTAAGATAACCTAGAATACTCAAAACCTCCAAAGGGTTTTTGCCCACCCTACAAGCTGATGATCAGAAATTCTGGCCACAGTTATCCACCATAAGAGGAGGCAAAGTAAGATAACCTAGAATACTCAAAACCTCCAAAGGGTTTTTGCCCACCCTACAAGCTGATGATCAGAAATTCTGGCCACAGTTATCCACCATAAGAGGAGGTAGGAAAATCCTAGGTTAGGTAAACTGTTAACAAATAGTTGTATTTTTCGTAAATCTCGATAGTATAATGAAATATTTATTATTCTCTGCTCGTAGGTAGACGTAACCCTAAGGGTTTGACCGTTGATGGGTAACCCTTGGCTTCGTTGAAGCATATTGAACAATTTGGCTCAGGACTTAGGGATTGCCCCCTAAATCCCCCAATAATGGGGGACTTTAAGATCATTACCCCCCAAAATTGGGGGGTTAGGGGGGCAAAAGCAACTAAACTTCGTAAGTCCTATTAATATCATCTAGGGTGCTTGAACTAGTTCGTCTTCAGGAATCTACTCAGAAAATGTGACAGGAAAATCCCTATGTCAACCAGGAAGTCAACCAGGAAGAAATTAGCGAATGCGATCGCAAAACTACTCAAACAGGTAGTAAAACTGTCTCAAGCCATCACCAAACCCTTGATGCGTTGGCTATTGCGTAGCTTATTTATTTTACACCGTCGGTCGCGGGTGGCAACAGCAGGCTTTGTGTTGCCTACCGCGATTATGGTGACCTTGGTGGTAACCTTGCTGGTAACTGCCATTGTGTTGCGCTCCTTTGACCGGGTCAAAAATGCCAGTAATTATCGCGTCAATCAAGCGGTGTTCAATGCCGCCGCTCCTGCCATTGAGCGGGCTCAAGCCAAATTGGAAGCCTTGTTTGCTGACCCCACCCTGCCCCGCTCCACCCCATCAGAGGAAGCGTTGGAAAATGCCTTCAAGAATACCAAATACAACTTTGGTGATGAAACCCGTTTGACCCTCGAAGACGAAGTCACTCAAGACACCATAGACACTGCCTGGAGGTTTCCGGTTGATACGGATAACAATGGCCTATTCGATAGCTACACCCTCTACGGAATTTATTTCAAAAGTCCACAGCCAAATCAAAATCAAAATCCATTAAGAAACCCAGACTCCAGAACCTCTGTACAAGCGAGAACGCCACCGATGGGGGAGTCCAACGACAGCGATCGGTGTCCCCTAGCCGGTGACACTAGCGCTAGCCTAGTGGATAATTCCGGGTGGTTTAAGTCTGGGTCGAAATTAAAGAAAAGTATATTTGTTTACACCGCAACGGTGCCGATTGTGGCTGGGGATAACAACATAGATGGTCAAACCTATGAGGCTTACAAGGGTGAGGCGGGATTCTCAGCTCTAGAGTATCAGCAAGACCGAGCCAGAATTCCCCTAGCCAACAATGCCATTGTCTACGAGGATGATTTACAAATTACTCC